>JBOHXA010000306.1:0-1451 GCA_050737335.1 Limisphaerales bacterium
GCCGTGCTCCAGGCATCCAATTTCGTTTTGACCCGGGCGGGCAAGACCGAAATGACGCTTGAACAATTTCGCGCTGAATTTTCGCTGCCATTCACCAATTTTTATAATCGCCACACGCCACACGTGCCCATGGCGCAGCTTGAAGAATGGTTTCACGATGAATTTAAACGCGCACAAACCTCCGTCTGCGAATTGCCTCATGCCCGCGCCTTTCTGGAATTCTGCCGGAAAAATAAACTCAGGCTTTTTCTATTGAGCAGCGTACATACTGACCATTTCCATGCGCAATGCGGCGTGACCGGCCTGGACGCGTTTCTGGAGGAATCTTACACCGGCGTTTGGGACAAGCGCCAAAAAATCCACGATATCCTCCGCCAAAATCGCCTGCGCCCGGGCGAAACCCTCTTCGTCGGCGATATGCAGCACGATATCGAAACGGCGCGGCACGGCGGAGTCCATTCCTGTGCGGTGCTCACGGGATACAACACGCTGGAACAATTGCGGGGCGCTGAACCCGACCTGATCGTCGAGCATCTTTCGGAATTGCGCGACATCCTGGAAAGGAATGATTTTCGGCTGAAAAAGCAGGCATCCCAAAGCCGGCTGCCCGCGTCACAGGCGATGCCCCTGGCCACGGTCGGCGCGCTCATCTTTAATTCCAAAAACGAGGTCCTCATGATTCGAACGCACAAATGGTCCAATCTCTGGGGCATCCCCGGCGGCAAAATCAAGTTCGGCGAAACGGCTGAAACCGCCTTGCGCCGTGAAATTCTCGAAGAAACCCGGCTGAAGATTTCACATATTCGGTTTATTCTCGTCCAGGATTGCATCCATTCAAAGGAGTTTTACCGTGACGCGCATTTCGTGCTGCTCAATTACACCTGCCGATGCGCCGGCAAGCGCCCGGCAGTCAAATTAAACGAAGAAGGCCGGGAATTCCGCTGGGTCAAACTGGCCGACGCAAAGAAGCTCAAACTTAACAAACCCACGAAAATCCTCATCCAGGCGATCGTGAAAAACCAAAAACGCACACCGTCACTCCGATGAAAATAACCATCACAGACCTGGAAGCGCATTATTGCGTCGGCGTTCCGGACGAAGAACGGGCACGTCCGCAGCGGTTGCTGTTGACCGTGGAAATGCAATTCGATTTTTCTACCGGCGCCAAAACCGATTCCATCGCCGACACCGTTGATTACTTCGCCGTTTCTCAAAGGCTGCTCCGATTCGGGGAGGGCAAAAGCTGGAAGCTCATCGAAAAACTCGCCACGGACTTGTGCCAAATGATTTTGTCTGAATTCCGTCCGCAAACCGTTTCCGTGGAAGTGAAAAAATTTCCCATCCCTGAGGCCCGATACGTCTCGGTCTGGGTCGCGCAACAGGCTCTCTCGTAGGGCTATTGCCCCCCTTGTGGCGGCTGCGAAGCGAATCGGCGAGATGTGGTTGAACGG
>JBOHXA010000307.1:0-4630 GCA_050737335.1 Limisphaerales bacterium
AAAGAGGGCTGGGACGTGAACAATCTCTACACCATCGTTCCGTTGCGCGCCGCCAACGCGCGCATACTGATTGAGCAATCCATCGGACGCGGCTTGCGTCTGCCCTACGGCGTTCGCACTGGCGTTACGGCGGTGGATCGTTTGAACATCGTCGCCCACGACAAGTTTCAGGAAATCGTGGACGAGGCGAATAAACCGGATTCCGCCGTGCGTCTCACCCAAGTCATTCTCGACCCGGTAAAAGATTTGCAGCCGACCAAGACCGTCATCGCGCAGCCGACCATCATGGCGAAGTTGACTGCCACTCCCGCACCCGCAAAGCCCGGCGAGAAGCCGGACAAAGCAGCCGAGCCTTTGTTTCCAACCGAACAGGAACGGAAAATTGCGGAAATCACCGTCAAAGTTATCCAACAGCACGAAACTCTGCCGCAGGCGAATTATTTGCAGAAGGCCGAAGTGCAAGCAGCCATCATCAAGGAAGTTGCCGCCACATATATCCCGCCCGCGCAAACTGAATTGACCGGAATTGTCGTCAAGCCGGACATCGCGGCGGTTGTCGCAAAAACCACCAAACTGGTTATTGACCAGACGATTGATATTCCGCGTATTGTGGTTGTGCCGACCGGCGACGTGACGAGCGGCTTCAATAAATTCACTTTGGATTGCGCGTCAGTGCGCTTACAGCCGGTAAGCCGCGAATTGTTGATTCAACATTTACGGACGGCGAAGCAGGAATTTTTGCAAAATTTCAGCAGCGAAATGAAAGAAGCGCGGCCCGAAGATTATCTTGTGCGGGCATTGATTGATTTCGATGACATTTCCTACGACGACCATGCGGACTTGCTCTACGATTTGTCCGGCCAATTGGTGAGACACTTGCGTAGCTACCTTTCCGAAAAAGACACGGAGAACGTGCTGCAATATCATCAGCAACAACTCGCCGCGCTCATCCATTCGCAAATGCAGTTGCCGGAGCATCGCTGGGAAAAAGCGACCGGCTACAAGGCAACGGTAAGCAAAGGTTTTTCCGCATTGAAAGAAAATGCCTATACCGCCAATGTCACAGACGACATCAAACCTTTCCGCGCGACGGTTTCCGATCCGGCGAACGTCAAACGCTATGTATTCGGCGGTTTCAACAAATGCCTTTACGAGATTCAGAAATTTGACGTGGACACCGAACGCCGTTTTGCGGTGATTCTGGAAGATGACGGCGACGTATTGAAGTGGTTCAAGCCCGCTCGAAATCAATTTCAAATTTATTACAACAAGGATGCCGCTTACGAACCGGATTTCGTAGTTGAGACAAAGAAGCAGCTTTTTCTGTGCGAACCGAAACGAGCCGACCAGATGCAAAATCCCGAAGTCGTCGCCAAGAAAACCGCCGCGCTCGAATGGTGCAAACACGCCACCGAACACGCCCAACAATACGGCGGCAAAAAATGGAGTTACCTGCTGATTCCGCATGACGCCATCACGGGCAACATGACGTTGGAAGGACTGGCATCACGCTATATCATCACCTAAAAACGATAAGGATTGAGCCTGTCACCGCAGATTCGCCGCATCTGACAACAGTAATTGCCTTGCACCGAACGGACGGGAAGAATCTCGGTATGTTTCCCAAAGGAGCATTTCAGGAACATGCAGCAGAGCGACTCATTCTGCTTGCTCTATGGGACGCCAAAACCTGGAAGAAGGTGGCGACGTTGCGCGGGTTTGTGCTGGCCACGCACTCGGTGGCTTTTTCGGCCAATGGCAAGCGCCTGGCGACTGGTGGCGGCGCGGGCGTGTTGAGCGAAATTGGAATCCTCCACGTTTGGCGCGCGCCTTCATGGGCGGAAATTCAGGCGGCGGAGGCGCAGGACAAAGCAGCGAGCCTCTAGTCACAATGATTGCCGGCTATTTGGGCAAGCCTTCGTAAAATTGTGGACTTGATCGAAATTTCGGATTTTCTCGCAAGCGATTGGATTTGAGACGACGTGATAGATTGATATTCAGAATAATGAGAGCGCATTTTTTGCCGGGACACTTGCTCGTTTAAGTCCTTTGAGCCTAAAATCCCGAAACAAGAATGCCAAAAAAATTGTTTCTTGCGGTCATTATTGTTTATCCGATTGTCACGGCTCTAATGGCCCAAAGCGTTTCCGAGGCCCGGGAAGAATTCATCGCGTTGCCGCTGGGCAACGCGGGAGCCTCGTGGGCCGGCACAAATATATTGGATCGTTACGGCGTCCCTTTCATTGAGAAGGCGCTGCCCTTGCAAAGCCATGGTTCAGCCGAAGTTCAGGTGTCAAGCCGGGTGGACCGTATTTTCCTGTTGGGAATGACCGACGCCAAAAAGGCCGGGACGAAGATCGTCTCAGCCGTCGGCAGCGCCAGCACCGTCCCTCTCTATGGATGGGCAGACCCGCGAAATATGGCGGTCCGGTCAATGATAGGAGATGAGATGGGATGCATTCGATTGAATTACGCGGATGGCACGAGCCGGGTATTCCCCCTGATTCTGGGAGAAAGCGTTTGGTGGGGACAGGCATTTTATAATTATCAGGACCCTTTTCCAACCGATGCAGCGCTGCGCCATGCCTTTTCGAGGGCGTTGCGCCTCTACCCTCCCGAGCCGGTGCGGGACGGCAATTATATCGCCGTTATCAATCCAAAAGCCGTTCGGCTGCGCAGCATCACAGTGGAGAATTCTCCCGTAAAGAATGGCACGATAGTCATCACGGGCATCACCGTAGAATCGGCGGACACAAACGATGTTCCGGGGGCCCACGTTCTGGCCCCCGGCGTTATTCCGGCGGATTTTGCCAAATTCGCGGACGAAAAGCCTTTGCGGCCCGCCGGCCAGGACCAAAAGGAAGTTCAACGGCAGTTGAAAAGCCTTGAGCAAGCGCTTTACAGCAGCGATGAAAGTTTCAAAGGGCCGGTAGCCGTCAAAATACCATCCAGCTACGCGGGCCCCATCGTTTCCTTCGGGGGAAGCCTCTGCGCAAAAATTTTGGCCGATGCATTTTATCATAACGTCCAGGACATCCTGGCTAAAATTGATGAGACAGGGATGTATCACACCTCCACCAAAGATGCGATTTCCTGGGGCGGCTATTGTGGTTTTGGGACTTTCCGCAGGAACGTCGCGGCTTACTATGGCGTTGCCTACACGCGAGATATGGGCCGCAGCCTTCAGGAAATCACCGTGCTGGGATTCACGAATAAAGCCGAGCGCTGCGCCGAATGGTCCCTGAAAATGGCGCGTCTGTTCGAAACGAGGCCGTCCCTTAAATACAAAGGAGTTGTTCTTCCACCGCACTGGGGCGATTTGGCCAACCACCCGCGCAATCCGAGCTTCGAGAACGACGGACAGGGGCTGATGACAATGTTTATATACAAATTGTGGCAGCGGCTGCCGGCCCGCGACGCCTGGTTGCGCGCGCATTGGGCGGATGTTCAAGACCTGGGCGATTGGATTCTTTGGCAGTTTGCGCATCCGAAAATTTCCGGGGCCACCAATGGCTTGCTCCATACGACCGGCGAAAGCGGGAACGGAAGCGGCTATGCGCCTTACCCTGACAGCGCCTGCATGAACGCGCTCCGGGCGCTGGCCCAAATGGCCGATTCCATAGGCCAGACCAACCCGGCCCGGGCATGGCGCGCGCGCGCCGACCTGATGCAGGATGCCATTGGCAGGCATTACATCATCCACGATCCAAAATACGGTCTGGTCTGGACGCTCGATTATGCCAATTGGGCCTATGACAGCTCGGTTCTCGGGCCTTTGATTTTTTTGGCTGATTACCAGGGATTTGCGCCGCAAGATGAGAACGACGACTGGCGGTCCATTGATGAAGCGACTTACTGGCGGTTAATTGACACGTTCCGCCCCTATCAGCCCTTCGGGTTTTACGGCAAGGCAATGGGTTACGGACAGGGGTTCGTGACCCAGTCTGCATTGCTGTTGGACCGGATGCGCGACGCCACTACCATGTTGGACTGGAACGCAAAAGAAATTTACGACCCCCGATTCAACCAGTTCGATCGTTTTGTCGTCCCGGAGGGCGTGCAAATTTCCCCCGACGGCCGTTATTGGTATCGGTTTGGCGATTTGGGGAATGGCGTGCAGGAAGGTGAAACCATCAAAACGCTGCGCCTGATCATTGGAGTGGACGATACCCACCCCGGACGGCTGCAATTTTATCCCAGGATGCCCTACGATTGGAATGAAATCACGGTCGAGAAATACCCCGTGGTATTTGAACATTCCGGCATAATTGAAACGGCCTTCCTGCGATACACGCTCAAACGGGCCGGCCGTGCCATGCGGCTGAAAGTGAGCGCCGATCAGGACCTGGGCCTCGTGCGCATGCGGATCGGTCCATTTGCAAAAAAACCCGAGGGCTCGGACGCGCGGGTCAACGGGCGACCGGCAGCCGACGCTGTCATCCTGCGCAGCGGCGATTCCTGGTGGGTCAAATTTGCGGCGCCCGTTGGCCGAAGCTAAAAGACGCGGCCAACATTGCCAGGGTCATTGCGTAATGAAAACCTTTTTTGTCACAGTTGCCACATGGCTGCTGGTTCTTTGCGCGCCGGCGTTCGCCCGGGATGAGAAAGTTGTCAATGGAGAATTCAAAGA
>JBOHXA010000308.1:0-9771 GCA_050737335.1 Limisphaerales bacterium
GGCCAATACACCCTCATGTGCAATGGACGCGGCGGCGTTATTGATGATTTGTACGCATACAAGCTTTCTGAGGAAGTGTATCTGCTCATCATCAACGCCGCGCGCGCGGCGGCTGATGTCCACTGGCTCAAAAGTCAATGGGAGCAATTTCCCGGCCGTTCCGATGTCATCCTCACGGATGCTTCGCATAACTATTCCGCTGTGGCTGTCCAGGGACCGCTCGTGAAGGAATTCATCGCCGAATGCCTGCCCGGCCCGTCCGTCGCCGCCATGCGGGTCAATCGCGTAACCGATCTAAAAAAAAATCAAATCGGCGAATTCCACTCCGAAGGGGGCGGCGTTTTGGTTTCGCGCACCGGTTATACGGGCGAAGACGGATTCGAAATCCTCGGCGGTGACTGGTCCATATGCCGCTTGTGGGAGAAACTGTTGAAGGCCGGCCTGCCTTTTGGAATCAAACCCTGCGGTCTCGGCGCGCGCGACACGCTCAGGACTGAAGTCTGCTATCCGCTTTACGGGCATGAACTGGACGAGGATACCACTCCCATCGAAGCCGGCCTTGGATTTTTTGTCTCTCTCGAGAAAGATGAATTTATTGGGCGTCAGGCGCTGGCGGAACAGAAGGCTCTCGGCATAGGGAAAAAATTGGTCGCATTTAAGATGGCTGAAAAATCCGCGCCGCCTCGTCCGCATTATCCCATTGTGGCCTCGGGCACAAAGCTGGGGGTGGTGACCAGCGGCACGCAAAGCCCATCGCTCGGCATCGGCATCGGCATGGGTTATGTTCCCCCGGCCAATGCAAAGGGCCGGATTGAGATTGAAATTCGGGGCAGGCTATTTCCCGCGGAAATCGTGCCCAAGCCCCTTTACAAACCTGTTAGGAACCTTGAAGCCTGAAGCGTTGAAGCGCGCCACCTTTCGTGGCAGCCGCGGTTAGTCTCGAACCGCTCGCCGTCCGGCATCTGTGTGCCTCGCCGCCCGGCATGTCCCAGGGGTTGGAATGGCCAGCGCGTCAATTTTCGCGGGCCGAAAAATGATTCGGTCAAGCCCAGGAAACTTGCCACCTGGTGCGCACTGCCTGTTCACGTGGATCAGATAGCCCGGTTGAACAAGACGCCAATTATTAGGCAATTCTTTCCATTCCCTCTAAGCCAAAATCTTCACTTTCCACGACTTTAAACTCTCTGTCCACAAGATCGGGGGAGGCTCATCGCGAGGAGGGACCGACTTTTTTAATTTTTAATTTTTCATTTGTGGGCGTAAGCTTCGGCCAACTTTATGAGCAACGTTCCATCGGATTTGAAATACACAAAATCGCACGAGTGGGTTCGCGTGGACGGCAACACGGCGACCATCGGTATTACCGATCACGCGCAGCAGGAATTAACGGACATCGTCTTTGTGGAATTGCCCGATACCGGCCGGCAGGTCAAGGCTGGAGACCCCTGTGCCGTGGTCGAATCCGTAAAAACCGCCAGTGACATTTATGCGCCCGTGAGCGGCGAAATCCTGGAAGCAAACAAATGCGTGGTGGATGAGCCGGCTCTGGCGAACACAGAACCGTATGATCAGGGCTGGTTTTTCAAAATTAAATTAAGCACTCCCGACGAATTGAAATCGCTTTTGTCCCCTCAACAATATCAGGCGCAGACCGGAGGCGGTTAAAGATATCTGCCGGCGCCAAATTTCCGCAGCATTAAATCGAGTTGCGAAATTTTTCAGTTGCGGGAAAATTTCCGAAATGACGGCACAAACTGAACCCGGCGGCGCCCCGAATCGGCGGCCCCATTGGCTCCAGGTCATTATGGTGGGCCGGAACCCTCAAAGGACCCTGGTCCGTATCGTGGTTCTGGTTGTTGCTTGTTTCGTGCTCTTTTATTATGTCCTGCTTCCCGCCCAGGTGGATGGCATCAGCATGGCGCCGACGTACAAGAACCGGTCAATCAATTTAATCAACCAACTGGCGTATGCATGGCATGAACCGCGACGCGGCGACGTTGTGGCCGTCAAGGCCTGGGCCGGAAAACACAGGTTGCTGATGAAACGCATTATCGGGTTGCCGGGCGAAACGGTCACGTTCCACAATGGACGCGTTTTCATTGATGGAAAACTCCTGGACGAGCCTTATGAAAAAAACCTGCCGTGCGATTGGACGCTACCGCCTGAAAAATTGGGCACGAACCAATATTTCATTGTGGGAGACAACCGGACAATGCCATGGCAACAGCACATGTTCGGAAAAGTGGATCGCGACAGGATTATCGGTAAAATGTTATTATGAAAATCATTCCCCGCATCATCGTGTTGATTGCGCTGGCCGCTCTGGGATTTTGGCTATGGACGGTTTTATTCCCCAGCCCCGAAAAAATCATTCGGACGCAATTAGCAGCCCTGGCCCGCGATGCCTCGTTCTCGCAGGATGAAAATGAGCTGATCAAAATGGCCGACGCCCAAAAGGTTCCGGATTTTTTTTCCGCCAACGTTCAGGTGAACATTACCGTACCCGGCCGCGAACAACGGACGATGACCGGGCGCGAGGAAATCCAGGCCGCGGCGCTGGCGTCGCGCCAGCAGGCAACAGCCCTGGATGTGAAATTTCCGGACGAAAACGTCACGGTCGCGCCAGACAAGGCCTCTGCCACTGCGGACGTGACGCTGGATGCCACGGTATCCGGCGAACATGACGCCATTATACAGGAACTGAAGATCAACTTCCAGAAAACCGGCGGCCAATGGTTGATCAACAAAGTTGAGACGGTGCAAAACGTTTCACTTTGAATTCCACCAATCTTAAATCTTGACTTCAGTTCATTCGCCGGCCCTAAAATGGCGCGATGAATATCCTCCTTACCGGTGGAGCGGGCTATATCGGCTCCATCTGCACAGAAGAATTGTTGAATGCCGGGCATCGGGTCGTCGTTTACGATAATCTCACGGAAGGCCATCGTTCCGCGGTGGATCCACGAGCCGGGTTCATTCCCGGCAAACCCGATGTTGAAGGCGATATTCTAAACGCGGTCAAATCGGCCAGGCCGGACGCCATCATGCATTTTGCCGCGAACGCCCTCGTGGGCGAATCCATGACCAATCCCAAAAAGTATTTCCACAATAACGTGTTCAACGCCATGAAACTGGCCGACGCCGCCCTTGAATGCGGCGTTAAAAAGTTCGTCTTCAGCTCCACGTGCGCCACCTACGCCCCTCCTGAAAAAATGCCCATGACCGAGGACCTGCCACAACGTCCGATCAGTCCCTATGGCGAATCCAAATTGATGTTCGAAAAAATTCTGGACTGGTATCAAAGGATTTACGGCCTCGAATTTATCGCGTTCCGATATTTCAACGCAGCGGGCGCCAGCGAACGATTTGGCGAGCATCATCGGATCGAAACCCACCTTATCCCAAATGTCCTGAAGGTGCCGCTGGGCCAGGCCAAACATTGCGAAATCTACGGCGCCGATTATCCAACGCCCGACGGCACCTGCATCCGCGATTACATCCACATCGCTGATTTGGCGCAGGCGCATATGCTGGGCTTGACGCCGGGCAAAAGAGGTTTCTATAACCTGGGCAATGGCGACGGTTATTCCGTGCGGCAGGTCGTTTCCATGTGCGAGAAAGTCACCGGCACAAAGATTCCGACGATTGAAAAGCCCCGGCGCCCGGGAGATTCTCCCAAATTGGTGGCCTCGGCCGAAAAGGCCATCCGGGACTTAGGCTGGAATCCCAAATTCCCCAGGCTCGAAGACATTGTCGCCACCGCCTGGTCCTGGCACAAGCGTCACCCGAACGGTTATCCGGACTGACCATTGAGGGAAAACAGGCGCCCCGCAATGAGTCAGGCGCGCTGCCGGCGCCATGAATTTGCCAATCCCGGAATTATATGTGCCGACAGTCACCGGCCTGGTTTTCAGCGTCCCGCCCTTGCAAAAACAAGCGCGCTTTCTCATAGCTTTTTTTGTGCAGATAGTGCAAGAGAGCCGGGTCGGTTTCGCGGGGAAGTTTCCGGGTCAGCTCGGCGATGCGCTCGAATAACGGAATCAGGTTCGGTTTTGGATTGGCGAATGGCATCATTTTTACGGCGGCATCCAGGTCCGACAGCGCGTCGAGCAAATTTCTTTCCAACGAGTTTTCCATTGAATCAATCTTAACACATTTTCGACGCCCTTTTACGAATTGTGTCAATTCGTAAAATACGTCAGATCGAAAAGCCCGATACCGGTTCGGTCAAGAGGACACGGTCGCACCAGTCGCCGAAGCTTTCGCGGTTGAACCGTTCGTTTGCGTAACGGGTTAGAATGGGACGAAGCTCCGTTTCGATATCGGCGTCTTTGACCATTTCCTTCCAGATACGCGCCAAACGGGTGCCGGCGAGGTCGCCACCCAGCCAGATTTGATAACGTCCGGGCGCTTTGCCGACAAAGCCGATTTCGGCAACGTAAGGCCGGGCGCAGCCGTTGGGGCAACCGGTGGAACGAATGACAATTTCCTCGCCGACCAGTCCCACCGCTTCGCAAAGTTTTTCGATGCGGTCCACCAGGCCGGGAAGCATGCGTTCGGATTCCGCCAGCGCCAGCCCGCATGTAGGGAGCGCGGGGCAGGCCATCGCGGCGGCATGCATGGGCGTCGTTTGGCGATGATCGGTTTTGACGCCGTGCTCGATCAAAAGCTCATTGATGGCGTCGCGGTCGTCCTCGACGATATTAGCCAGGATTATGTTCTGATTGGGCGAAAGCCGGAATTCGATCTCTGAAAATCTTTCGGCAATTTGGCGCAAAGCCGTTTTCATGCGGCGGCCTTCCACATCCTTCACACGCCCCGTTTCCACAAAAAGCGTCAGGAACCATTGGCCGTCAACCGCCTGGCGCCAACCATATAGATCGCCGCTGGTGGTGAAGCGATAAGGCCGCGGCGGCTCCAGGTGGATGTCCGCGCGCTTCTCGACTTCGGCGCGCGCCCAATCCGCCCCGCGCTCGGCAATGATGTATTTGAGCCGGGCGTGCTTGCGGTCGGCGCGGTCGCCAAAATCGCGATGAATCGTCAGCACGGCTTTCGCCACGTCCACGACCCTGTCCGGGGTTAAAAATCCGATCACATCGGCCAGGCGCGGATAGGTTTGGAGGTTGCCGTGGTTGCGGCCCAATCCGCCGCCAACCGCGATGTTGTAGCCGATGAGCTCGTCATTTTCAGCAATCGCAATGAAACCAACGTCGTTGGTGAAAATGTCAATGTCATTAACCGGCGGAATGGCGAACGCAATTTTGAATTTCCGCGGCAAATACATTTTGTTATAGAGAGGGTCCACGAAATTTTTATTTTCGTCGTCTTCGACATTAAGCTGAACGCCATCAACCCAAATCGAGTGATACGCGCGTGTGCGGGGTTTGAGATCATTGCTTACGCGGCGGCAATCTTCGAGGACATGGGCGCGCGCCAGCGTATAGGCCGGGCTGGGAGGAGCCATGACGTTGCGCCGTACGTCGCCGCAGGCTGCCAAAGTTGAAACAAGGGATTCGTTAAGGCCCTTGATGAGGGCCCGAAGGTTCGATTTCAAAATGCCGTGGAACTGGATGGTCTGGCGGGTGGTGATGCGGAGGGTATGGTTTCCGTATTGGCCGGCCATGTCGTCCATGGCAATCCACTGTTTGGGCGTCAGGACGCCGCCGGGCACGCTCGTGCGGACCATCATGATGTATTTTTTCCCCGTCTTGCGCAGGTCGCGGTCGTCCTGTTGATAGACCCCGTGAAATTTCAAAAATTCGTAATCATCCGGGGTAAAATGGTCGGCGCCGGCGTCGGCCAGGGTCGCGGCAATGCTGCCCGCGAGGGTCGGATTCGCCGTTTTGATTTCTTCATTGTGACTCAATTTGACTGAAGCTTGATCCATATATGAACAAGTAGAATATGAAAGAAGGGTCAGGGTTTCAATCCCGCACCGGAGGAGTCCTACTCGTCCGGAACCGCCTGATCCGCCCTATTAAAAAGCAGGGCCGCCGGCGCGATTTAGCGCCGTACGGCCCCGTGCCAACATCCAACCGTATTTCAACGAATTGTTGGCAAAATCTCATTGCGCCGGCCAGTGACAGGCCAGTTGCCATCGTTTTGACAATCAAATCGCCGTCGGCGTTCACATTTGCTGACATGTTATTCTATAGGTTGGCGGCGTACGCGATGAATTTGCGGTATTCTGCCAAAATCGCCTGTAAGGCGGCGATAAACGCTGCCTCTTTTAAATACGACGGCGGTGCCGCTGACGTTTCAAGCACGATTTCAAATGGACGCGGATGCATTCGCGGCGGTGGAAAACTCAACATGCCCTCATAGCCGTCATAGATGATTCCATCGCGGGCGCGGAAACCGTCAATGATCGGGCGAGTATCGCGGGCGAGAATTTCTTCCACCGCTTCAAGGGCCGGTTTGAGAAGATTTTTGGTCAGTGTTGCTCCGCGCGCGTAGCCATAAAACCCAGCGCTCGTATCGTCCGTATGCAACGATATAATCCCCTGAAATGATCGTGAAACGATCTCGTTTTGTAGCAGTCGCACTTCCGGTTCACTGGAATCCTTCCAGAACTCGCGATTTAAGTCCTTGCCGCGACGGGAAACCCGGGTGCCGTCCTCAAAACCAGTGGGATTGCAAATGGGATAGAATGAAAGACAATAACCGCGCGCCAACTCGGGCATGCTCTCCAGGATTCTGATAAATTTAACCAGCGCGTGAGAACCCTCAGGTTCGTCCCCGTGAATCCCGGCAAATATTCCGATCTGGATCGGCGCATCGCCGCCTTCCGGCCCTATGTAGAGATAACGTCGGAGTTCGTGAATTTCCGTCCCGCACTTGAAACGCGCATCGTGATAGGGTACCAGGCTGGGCGATTCGAGGGCAATTTTGTCCAGAGGGGCGAAAAAGTCAGCCAAGGGAGGGCGGCCATTGTCGGCCACGGCCCTTGCGGCTTGGAAAGCATCTTTTTTTGCTGCTACAGCAATCATTTGCGCAGGTGTAATAACGACTGATATGGTAGTATTTATTCCGACCTGATGTCAACTTGTTTTTCCATTTTAAATGCCTTCTCCCTGCTCGAAACCGGCCCACACCTCTTTTTTGGACAGAGGCGCGCCCTTGGCCACCTCGGCGAGGGTGGACCGATCCATTATTGCAGTAACGTAGTTTCTAATGTCAAAAAATACGCGGCGAAAGCGGCAAACCGGTTCCTGGGAACAACGTTTGTAGCCTGAGAACGAAACGCACGCAATTGGCGCCAGAATGCCATCAAAATGGCGAATTACTTCGCCCATGGTGATTTTGGACGGGTTCTTGGCCAAGACATAGCCGCCACGCATTCCCGAAAGGCTTTTCACCCATCCCTTGGCTTTGAGCGCGAGCATGATTTGCTCGAGAAAGCGTTTAGGGATGTCGTTTCGGCGCGCCAGCTCGCGAATCGGAATGGGCGTGCCATTAAAGTGTTCCCCCAGCGTAAACAACGCCCGCAACGCATAATCGGTCTTTTTTGAAACTTGCATATACGATGGAAGTAGTCGAATTTACTGGCTGGCGCGGAAAATGCAACACTGATCCAAGTCACGTGACGTACCGATGCGCGCGCGCAATGCGTCAAGCACTCATGTTGCGGGAATAAGCCGCTGGGCCAGCAACGTGACGACAAAAAGCAGCGCGAAAATTACGCCCAGGGCAAATGAGATTTGCGGTGCAAGCGCCAGCCAGTCCACAAAAACAATTCCCGCCAGCAAACCTGACACGACGCGAGCCACGTTTATTTCGCCATGGAAAAACACGGCGCGCGCGCATCGAAAAATCCAGCAGATCAAGATGATAGACAAATAAATTGCCGGTTTTCGGCAATCATCAGTGTCCATTAACATGGCCACCAAAATCGGCGCGGCCAGGAGTATCAACGGCCAGTAGGGAAGCAGTCCGCGTCCGGGCGGTCCGGACTCGTGACGAGCGAGATGGCTCAAGCCGACGATGTAGAGGGCAAGGGCCGCGCCGCACCAGATCGGACGGCCATTGTAATCGCCCTGGCCGGCCGTTCCGGCGATAACATAAACCCAAAAGCGGCACAGGCCCATGAGCCAGGGCGATGCCGTGATGACTTTGTGCGTGGCGTTGTAAATGACAATGCAAACGGCCAAAACCACCGCGAGTGCGCCGGCCGATCTTCCGCAAAAGATCAAGAGCAGGATGCCGAGCGCAATCCATGCCCAGCCATAAACCCAAACCCGTTTCTGGGCAATTGCCCCGCTGGGGATGGGCCGCGTCGAGCGGCGCTGACGGTCGAAATCCACGTCGAAGGCGTCGTTGAGAAACATGCCGCCGGCGTATAGAGCCGATGTGCCAAGAAACAGGAGGGGCAATTTCCAAAAATTTCCCCCACCGGACAGCCACCAGCCCGCCAGACAGTTCGACCAAACCGTCGGCAGATTGGAGACGCGGCCCAGAACCAGCAACGTGCGGAATTTTTGATTCACCAAACGAATTAAAAAGGAATTAAGAAAAATTAAAAACAGTTTTCAAAGCCATGCGCGGCCCCGGCCGCAACGACAGTGGACGAGGACAACAACCAGAACGGCATTTTTTCGAAGGTTGCGGTTCCAATCAGCCCTCAAATCGTTTTGCCGCGATACTGGCATTATGGCCGCCAAAACCGAATGAATTGTTGATGACTGCGGTGATTTTCATTTCCCGCGCCGTGTTGGGAACGTAATCCAAATCGCATTCGGGATCGGGCACCTGATAATTGATTGTGGGAGGGGCGATGCCATGGTGGATGGCCAAAGCGCACACGCTCATTTCCACAGAGCCCGCCGCGCCGAGCATGTGGCCGGTCGCGCCTTTGGTGGAACTGACGGCGATTTTTTTGGCATGTTCGCCAAATACCGTCTTGATGGCACGCGTCTCACAAACGTCGCCTTGCGGCGTCGAAGTGCCGTGGGCATTGATGTAATTGATTTCTTCCAGGCGCAGGCTGCCGTTTCGCAACGCCATTTTCATGCAGCGGGCAGCCCCTTCTCCTTCGGGCGAAGGAGCCGTCAAATGGTACGCGTCGCCGGTGTTGCCGTAACCGACAATTTCACAATAAATCCGCGCTCCACGCTTTTTAGCGCGTTCTAATTCCTCGAGGACGAGGATGCCCGAACCTTCGCCCATGACAAAACCGTCCCGTTCCTTGTCGAATGGGCGCGAGGCGTGCTGCGGGTCATCGTTACGGGTGCTCATGGCTTTCATAGCGCAAAAGCCGCCGATGCCGATCGGCACCACTGTGGCCTCGGCCCCGCCGGCCACCATGACCTGCGCATCCCCCATTTTGACCGCGCGCCAGGCTTCGCCGATGGCGTGGTTGGCGGTGGCGCAGGCTGAGCAGGTGGCAAAATTCGGTCCGCGCAATTCGAAAAACATAGAAACCAGGCCCGAAGCCATATTGGAAATGAGCATCGGAATCATGAAGGGCGAAAGGCGTCCAGGACCGCGGTTGAGCAGGACCTGATGTTGTTCGGCAGTGGTTTCCAGGCCGCCGATGCCTGAGCCGATGATGACGCCGATTTCGTCGCGGTTTTCCTTTTCCAGGTCCAACCCTGAGTCTTTGAGCGCCTGCCATGCGGCGTAAACGCCGAACTGCGAAAACCGATCCGCCCGCCGCACGTCTTTGGGCGATGGAAAAGCCGGCACAGGATCAAAATCTCTCACTTCACCGGCTATTTTTGTGTCATAGGGTGTGGTATCGAACGAGGTGATTTTTTCAATGCCGCATTTGCC
>JBOHXA010000309.1:0-25963 GCA_050737335.1 Limisphaerales bacterium
TCCCGATGCATCGGGGCCGTCACCGCCCGTACAGCCGGCGGCCCTCCCGCAAAGGGGCGACCGCAAGATGAACGACGCCTCCACGGAAACGCCCCGACAATACTGATAACAACACAAAACACGCAACACGAAAACCATGAACTTAAAAGACAAAGTCGCCATCGTCACTGGTGGCAATAGCGGCATCGGCATGGCCATTGTCCTGGAATTGGCCCGCCAGGGCGCAAACCTCGTCATTGACTATATCGCGCACCCTGAAGCCACGCAAACGCTCGAGACACAGCTCCACGATTTGGGCGACCGGGTCATTGGCGTCAAGGCGGATGTGAGCAAGGTGAGCGAACTGCAAAACCTGATTGATTCAGCGGTCAAGGAATTTGGCCGCCTGGACATTATGGTCAACAACGCCGGCGTCGAAACCCGCACTTCCGTACTCGACACCAGCGAGCAGCAATATGACAAAGTAATGGACATCAACCTCAAGAGCGCGTTCTTTGGCACACAACTGGCCGCGCGGCAAATGGTCAAGCAGGGCGGGGGCGGACGCATCATCAACATCACCTCCGTTCACGAAGATTGGCCCATGCCTGGCAATACCGCTTACTGCCTCTCCAAGGGTGGTATGCGAATGTTGACGCGCACGGCGGGCGTCGAATTGGCTCCGCATAACATCCTCGTTGTGGGTGTGGGGCCCGGCGCCGTCGCTACTCCCATCAATCTCGTCACCATGAACGATCCGGTGCTGTTGAAAAAACTCGATGCCGCAATTCCGGTGGGCCGGATGGCCAAACCTGAGGAAATCGGCAGCGTCGTCGCCTTTCTCGCCGGCCCGGGGGCGAGCTACATTACCGCCACAACCATTTTCGCCGACGGCGGCATCATGCAAAGCAGCCCGGGCTTATAGAATTTGACGTCAAAGGGGGATTCATTGTGATCCTCAACGTCAGCCTCAAGGATCGAGGCTATGGCCGCTGGAGCGAATGGTCCTGCTCTTTGATTTTCGGGCAGGTGCGCAATTGCCGCCCGGAATATGGCCATTCGTTTATTCCATGGGTCCGATCGGTCCTATTTCACTTCGAACCTGATTTCGCCGGATTTCAACCCCGGCGAACTTGCCGTCAACTGAATCGTTCCCGATTGTTCGCCCCCCTCAATGACTACGATGCAGTGCCCGTGAAATGCATTTCTATGGTTGGATTTGTCCGTGTCATGGTCCGCGGGGTCTCCATTGCTCACCCCCAGAATTTCGCCGTCGCCTTTCAGATGAAACTTCACCCGATTGCTCGAATCAGGAACAACACGCCCTTTGTCATCCAAAATCGAAACTGGAACCACCACCGCGTCTTCCGCATTGGCGCGGAGTGTCCGTCGGTCCGGCGTCAGTTCAATTCGCGACGCGGCGCCGGTCGTTTCAACCGTATCCGTCGCCACCGTTTGTCCGGCCGTATAGGCTTTGGCCGTAAGTTGGCCCGGTTGATACGGCACGCGCCATTGCGCATAGTCATCATGCGGCACATCCTGTTTGCCAAGGCTCCGCCCGTTTAAAAACAATTCGACCTGTTTCGAATTGCTGAAGGCAATCACGCGAATGTTTTTCCCCTGCTTGCCAGGCCAATTCCAGGAATCGGGCATCACATGCACCATCGGCGTGTCCGACCAGCACGACTCGAAATAATAGTATTTGTCCTTGGGAAAACCGCAGCAGTCCATCAAACCCGTGTTGTTGCTCACATCCGGCCAGCCATATGGATTCGGTTCGCCCTTATAATCGAAACCGGTCCAGGTAAAGGAACCGCACATGAACGGCCGATTCACAACGGCCAGCCAAAGCTTGTCGCTCAAGTTATAACAACTGCTCATCCCGTTCGTTTTATCATCGGCATATTGGCCGCGAGTGGTCTTCTGGTTGGTATCTTCGCTTCCAAACAGCGCCTTGTGTGGATACCGCCGATGGACCCGGTCATAAACGTCAGTGTTGTAATTGATCCCCACGATGTCTTCCACGTCCGCAATCCCGTTGGTCAGCCACCCTTTACTCATCGCGCAGGTGATGGGGCGCGTCGTGTCGAACCGATGCACTTCCTTCATCATCGCCGAAAACAGGCGCGCGCCTTCCGGCTTGCCTTGCAGCCTTTCTTCATTGCACATGGACCACATGATGATGCTCGGATGGTTCCGGTCGCGCAGAATCATCGTATCAAGGTCGGAAAAATTCGTGCACGTTGTTCCCGATGGCGACTTGGGCGTCTCGGCATCACCAAGATGCCGGTTCTCATCCATGACCATCATTCCCAGCCGGTCGCAAGCGTCCAACAACGCGACATTAGGCGGATTGTGCGCGGTTCGCCAGGCATTGCATCCCATCTTCTTCAACTGCTCCACGCGCCAGGCCTGCAGGCTGTCCGGCACCGCGACGCCAACGGCCGCAAAATCCTGATGGTTGGCAGTGCCCTGAATCTCCACGCGCCGGCCGTTCAGGAAAAAGCCCTTGTCCGCGTCATAACGAATCGTCCGCACGCCAAAGGTCGTCATTGTCGAATCCACGGCCGCGCCATTCTGCAATATGGTCGTGCGCAATTGATACAGGTTCGGGGATTCAACGGACCAGAGCCGCGGCTTTTGAATAACGGTTTGCTGCTCAGTTTGACTTTGGCCGTTGGCCGGCACAGTCGCGTTGGTTGTCACGGATGCAACGGGAGTTCCATTTGGATCAATAATTTCAGAAAGAATTTGGAAATCGGCGGCCTGGGCCTGTTGATTTGCGACGCTCGTTTGAATGTTCAAATCCGCCTCATCATCCGCTCCCTGGTCGCCATTAGGAACGGTGGAAACGACATACGTTCCATATTTCGCCACGTGCAGTGGCGGCAGGACGGTCAAACGCACGTGCCGATAAATCCCTCCGCCTTCATTCCACCATCCTTCAAATTGCCGCGGGTCCACTCGCACGGCAATCACGTTTTCGGCGCCAGGTTTTGCGATTTTTGTAATGTCATAGGAAAAGGGTGTATATCCGCTGGGATGTTCGCCCAAAAACTGGCCGTTCAGCCAAACTTTGCTGTCACGATACACGCCGCCGAAATCAAGGCGCAGAATTTTCCCCGCATCAGACGCGGGAATCGTGAAATGTTTCCGGTACCACGCCGGTTTATAGGGAAGATAGCCGTGGCTCCTGACGTTGTGACGGTTATACCTTCCTTCCTGCACATAATCGTTGGGAATGTTGATGTGCCGCCATGCGCTATCGTCATAACCCGCCGTCGTGGCCTCATTTCCGGCGATGTCGTTGAGATGGAATAGCCAATCCGCGTCCAGAAGCGTCTGTTCCCTGGCCAACTGATGGCCCGGCGCCCCGGCGGACGACGACGCATTGGTCGCGTTGGTGGTTTGAACCGGCTCGCTTGGCCCCGATTTCGAACACGAACAAACAGCGAGCGAGATGAGACCGGAAAAAATTGTGAGACTGATGAAAGAACGGCTATGCAATATCATTTGAAATAAGACGTTATCAGGCCCAAAAAAGTTAAAAAAGAAAATTCGTGGTGCGGGACGGTCCGCCGGACCTTTGAACGATAAAGTCAAAACGTTTGAAGACTATCCGCAAAACTTCGCTTCCCGTAGCAGCGGACATGCGTGGACGGACACTTATGGCAGCTACGCCTCAAATTCCAGTCGCACAACTTCACACGCCCCATGAACTGTTAGCAAACGCAACATCTATGCAGGCGTCCGGCGACCCAAAATTGTTTCGCGGGGCCATTCTCGAAGCAATCACTGCCCATGAAGCATCCGTTCAGAAAACAGTCTGCAAGTCACTTGAAGGCAAGCTCGGTCCTACCCTGCACGACCACCCTCCTCACGTCGGTCCCCCCCTTAATTTCGCACCCCCCCGAAATTAAGCTTTTTTCCCAAAAATCCCTTGCCCCAAATTAAGCCCACATCAGCCGATTGCCCAGCAAAAGCGCGTCATTTTCAAGCCCTTAATTTGAAATTCAGCATTTCATTCAGCGAAATTAAGTCCGCAAAACCCTGGCATGACGATTTTTACTTAATTTCGCCGCGTTGGATACAAAAAGGACGCCGTGGCAGCGAACATGGTTCGCTCTAACTCCTTCGCGGAACAAACGTACGGCTTCGAACCAAACCCGCCAAACAGCAGATCCACGCAATGACCGATACCGCCGCGCCGAACTGAAATGCCCGGTCGACGTAGCGCAACACGATGTGGTGATTGCCCTTCGGTACTTGAACGGCCTGGAACGCGTAGTTTGCCCGGAGCAGCGGAACGTTGCGCCCATCCACGGATGCGCGCCAATCGTGATAAAAAGTTTGGGCGACGACCACAATACATGGGGCAGGGGAGGCGACGGCAATTTTGACGCTCGAATTTTGGAACGTTGAATCCATGACACGCGCCGGGGCGGCGTTTGTCACATTGATCAGCGGCTTATCTTCCTCGCCTATAAAAACCATCCTGCTTCCGTCAAAATTGCTGTTTTCGAGCAGGTCCAGCGTGTTCCAATCATCCATCAGAAAGGGTGTTTGTCCGGCGGTCACGAGCGGCAGGAACGTCTTTCGCGGCAGCCAGTGATACATTTCATCCGGCGCTGTCATCTGGGAAACGCCAAGAAAGTCGTCCAGGCGCGGGAAGTCATTCGTCGCGCCGTAAATCAGGGAAATCAGCCCGTCATTTTCACGCGTTGTGAGCGAAAAAAAGCCGTCCACTTTCGGCGTCGCATCCAGCAGGTTGCAATCGGCGCAATAGCCCAGCCGCTTGGCTTCGTAGTTCTTCGCGGGATTGCGCAAACCCAATTGGATGAATTGCATGAACGCCTTCGGCGAAACCATCGCCCGCGAGCCGCCCAGTTCAGGTTGCGGTTGCATCGCCAAATAGCCTCGCGCCAGGCCCGGCTGATATACGCCCGGCGGGACGGTCGGATTTTGCGAGGGCTCATGCGTCAGGACGTCAATCCACGCAATGACAATGAGAACCACGAAAAGGAGCGGCACAGCCATTTTGCCTCTTAATCGCGCAACCCGGAAACCTGCGCCGTTACCGTTGGCCTCAAATGCCCACCCGCAATTTCTCGCAATCACAATAAGCACAATTCCCGTCAAAATCAGAAAGCCGAGCCGCCATAATCCATCTTGGATTGCCGCGGCAGTCTCCGCATTCGCCGGTAAAGACCGGGAGAGCCAGAGGATGACGGCAATCATGAGGCACAGCAAAAGCATGCCGGTTCCGGCAATCTGCCGTTTCAGTTCCTGGATTCGTGCCAGCGAAAATGCCGCCAGCAACGGCGCGGTGAACGTGACGAGCAGCAGATACTTGACCGGATATGTAATAAAGGCCAATTGAGGGCACGCTTTCCGGAAGGCTGGATAGATGGGCGTGTTTCCGCCCAAAGCGCAAATCACGCCGATTGCCGCGAAAACCAGCAGCAGCCAGACGCGATGGTTCCGGCATTTCCAAACAGCCACCAGCGCCAGCAAAAGGGCCGCCATCCCCAGGTAATACGACGACGTCCAGCCCTGGCCATCCTGAAAAAAAATTCCTTCGGCTCGAACGCCCCCAAAGGCCATCGGAACCAGGAAATTCACCCAGCCGTGGCCGGGCATGGACCAGCGCAAGTCCGCGTAACCCGCATGACGCTGCGAATGCGCCGCTAAATCCAAAAACGGCAGCAATTGCGCCGCCGCCATGGCGGCGACTGCCGCCGCAACGGCTGGAAAACGCCAAAACATCTTCCGGGGAAATTCGTTTCGAACAAGTTGCTGGACCCAGAGCGCCGCTAAAATAAGCCATGTAAAAAAAATGATTTCCGGTCCGCCTGCCAGCATCTGGAACGCGCCGGCGATTGCCGCCATCGCGATATGTGCGCCGCCCTGGCGCCACGCGGCTTCCACGGCGAGGATAACCCACGGCATCCAGCTCCACGTGGCCGTGTGACTGGGCCACATCAGCAAATTGAGCGTCATGCCGCTGAAGGTCCAGGCCGTCCCGGCAAATGCGCCGGCGAATTCGTTTCCCGTCCATCGTCGCGCCAGGAAATACATGCCCAGTCCGCCGGACCACAGATGCAGAAGACAAAAGAGACTGAGCGACCATGCGAGCGGGAGCAGCAGATAAATCAGCGATGGCGGATACAGCGGCATTGTGTTCCATTGCGCCATAAAAGGAACGCCGCAGTTATTGTAAGGGTCCCAAAATGGAATCTGGCCGTGCCAGAAACATTGCTTTTGGAAATACGCCAGCGGATACGCAAAGAATCCGAAATCCCGCACAACAAACGTTTGCAATCCCAAAATGACCTGTGGAAAGGATGCCACAACCAGTACCGCAAGCAGGACGGCAAATCGCGACGGGGCAAACCAATTGAACGTGAAAGCGCGGTTGTCTGTGTCGCTCATGAATTATGCCTGGGGGATATTATTGTTCGCAGCCGCGAGTGACAAGCGATTGGCGTCGTTGAAACGCGCCAGAGGCAGGTAACCAGGACGCCAGGCGGCCGGTTACGCCCTCAGCGACGGCCCGAAGGGCGGTGTATGCGTTGGGTTCACCTTAACAGCCTGTTAAGCAGTTCGCCGCCAGTGGTGTCGCAGGGACCCAAGGCCGTGCGCGGTCCATGCGCAAAACACATACGGTATCAAGTGGGCTGAAGCGGCGAAAATGCAAAAGCCGCAGCCCGTTTTGTGATACCAAATGATGCCGGTGATCACATAAGAAATTAGAAAAACATTGCCCGCGTCGTTGCTGCGCCACGAAGAATCGAAAAACGACATCAACGCGAAGGGCCACGCCGTGAAGAGCAAAAATTTCAGCATGAGCGCGCCGAGTTGGGAAAGCGTGAGCGCAACGTTGGGTTCACAGGCCATCGCGTCGCGAACATGGTAACAGTAGTAGATGACCGTAAGCAGACCAATCATCCCCGGATACTTGAGGACCTTTTTCTGGAATGCACCCATGGATGCGACCTTCTCATGGATGACAGTCACGAATGTTTTTGCGAGTTCGTCCGCTGCTTGCAAATTAGTGTCCATAACGATTTGTTGGGGCCTGTTGGACCAGAAAGAAGCATCGGGAATGCCATATGCGGCACACTGCTTGTGCCCTTTTCATTTGACCGCTTCGACGTTCAGGTTTCAATTAGCTCATGCGCGCCATGATTCTCGAAAAAGCCGGCGAACCGCTTCGCGCCGTCGAAATTCCGACGCCCAAACCGGCTGCGAAGGAAATCCTGATTCGCGTCTCAGCCTGCGGCGTTTGCCGGACGGACCTCCATGTGGTGGATGGCGAATTGCCCGTGCCGGAATTGCCTCTCGTTCCCGGCCATGAAATCGTGGGATATGTGGCCGGGAGAGGACGCAATGCGCGGCGGTTCAAAATGGGCCAGCGCGTGGGCGTGCCCTGGCTGGGCTGGACTTGCGGCAAATGCAAATTTTGCCGTTCAGGCCATGAAAATTTATGCGACTTTGCAGGTTTCACCGGGTATACCCGCAATGGCGGCTATGCCGAATTTACCGTGGCAGATGAGCGGTTTTGTTTTCCGATCAAGGGAACGCAGCCGGACACGAACGCGGCTCCGCTTCTCTGCGCCGGTTTGATTGGCTTTCGTTCGCTCGCAAAAACCGGCAAGGCCAGGCGTCTCGGTATATTTGGATTCGGCGCCGCGGCGCATATCATCGCGCAAGTGGCGAAATTTCAGGGCCGGCAAGTATTCGCCTTCACCCGGCCCGCGGATGTGAAAGGACAAAACTTTGCAAAATCATTAGGCGCGGTTTGGACGGGGGATTCTGAAACACTGCCGCCTGAGAAATTGGATGCGGCAATCATTTTCGCTCCGGTCGGTTCATTGGTCCCGGCCGCGCTTGCGGCGGTGGATAAAGGCGGTGTGGTCGTTTGCGGCGGCATTCACATGACTGAAATCCCGGCGTTTTCGTATGATTTGCTTTGGGGCGAACGGACGATCTGTTCCGTGGCCAATCTGACGCGGCGCGATGGCAATGAATTTTTCAAACTCGCTCCCCGCGTTCCGGTTCACACGACCGTGGAAATATATCCGCTGGCCCGGGCCAACGAAGTCCTCGACAAATTGCGAAATGGCAAAATCCACGGAGCGGCCGTATTGACGCCAAATCCATAACTGTAGCAGCGTCGCGTGAGCGCGCTCTGACTGACTCGCGATTCGCCCTGCCGAAAACCATCATCGTTGCCGTATCGGAGATTGCGTGATGATGATTTAAGCGCCACGCGCTACATAACACGCGTCCAATTTTTGCTTGCAAATCCGCTTCATCGCTTCAACGCTTTTGAACATGACATTTCACCGCGTTCTTCCCATGCTCGCCGCGGTCGGCTGCGTACCCCTTGTATCCGCCCCGGCCCAGCCTGCGCTGCCCGCCAAACCCAACTTCGTCGTCATCCTGATTGACGACATGGGTTACGGCGACATCGGCCCATTCGGCTCGAAGCTCAACGCTACTCCGAACCTCGATCGCATGGCAAAGGAAGGAATGAAATTGACCAGCTTTTACGGCGCGCCGGTCTGTACGCCCTCACGCGCGCAGATTCTCACCGGCTGCTACGCCAAGAGGGTTTCCCTGCCCGACGTTATTTTTCCGGCCTGTCCCATCGGATTAAGTCCCAAAGAACATACCGTGGCCGATTTGCTGAAAGCGCGAGGCTACGCCACCATGGCCATTGGCAAATGGCACGTGGGCGATCAACCGGAATTCTTGCCGACGCAACATGGGTTCGATCATTTCTATGGATTGCCCTACTCGAATGACATGGGCCGCAGGACCAATGCCGTCGGAAGAGCCAAAACCTATCCGCCCCTTCCATTGTTGCAGGATAAAAAGATCATCGAAGCGCCGGTTGACCAGGACACTTTGACAAAACGTTATACCGAGCATGCGTTGAATTTTATAAAAGAGAACCGGCACGACCCCTTCTTTCTGTACTTCGCGCATACGGCTGTGCATGTGCCGCTCCATCCCGGCAAAGCCTTTCGCGGCAAGTCAGGCAATGGCCTCTACGGCGATTGGGTCGAGGAAGTGGACTGGAGCGTTGGCCGCGTCCTTGACACCCTCAAGCGATTGCATCTGGATACCAATACCCTTGTTCTTTTCACCAGCGACAATGGTCCGTGGCTCGTCCAGGGCAGGAACGGCGGCGTGGCTGGCCCTTTGCGCGGCGGCAAAATGACAACGTGGGAAGGCGGCATGCGCGAGCCAACCATCGCCTGGTGGCCGGGAATAGTTCCGGCTAATACTGTGTGCGACGCCGTGGCCTCTGAGATGGACGTGCTGCCCACCTTTGTCAAACTGGCCGGCGGTGAAATCCCCACGGACAACAAGATTGACGGCAAGGACATTTGGCCGTTGCTGTCGGGACAGTCGCAAACCTCGCCGCATGAGGCGTTATACTATTTCCACGGCCTGCGCCTGCAAGCGGTGCGCTCCGGCCCATGGAAGCTGGCCATCGCGCGGCAGGGAACGGGGCGGGGCAGAGGCCCTTTCGTGCCCGCGACCTTTGACAAACCGCGCCTCTACAACCTGGACAATGACATCGGCGAAAGAACAAATGTCGCCGCCGGGAATCCCGAGGTGGTCTCGCGTTTGCAGGATTTGATCCGCCAAATGGATGGCGATCTGGGCCGAATCACCAATGGCCCTGGCGTGCGCCCTCCCGGCCGCGTCGCCCACCCGCAAATGCTTCTCAAAGGAGTCGCGCAGGCGTATATTGACATGGAATACGATCTGGCTGATCGGCAATTCATGCAGGACGGAGACTAGATGGTTTTTCCACTGGCAGTCCATCTTCCATCTTCCATCATCTGTTCTCGCTTCGAAGGTTAACAGCCTGTTGCAAAATTATGGATATTGCTACCGTAAGTCCATGCGCAGCTCCATCCGCGTCGTCAATCCCCCTTCAAAACCGCTCATGGTTTTTGACGGCGACTGCAAGTTCTGCGGGCTTTGGATCCAACGCTGGCGGCAATTGACCGGGGACGCTGTGGATTATCTGCCGTCCCGGGACCCGTGGATCGCGGCGCGGTTTCCTGAAGTCCGCAACGAACGTTATCAAACCTCGGTTCAATTGATGGAACCGGACGGAACCGTGTTTTCAGGAGCGGAAGCCGTGTTTCGGGCGCTGGCCAAAAATCCGAAAATCGAATGTCTTCTGAATGTTTACGAATCCGTCCCTGCATTCGCCGCAATCAGCGAACGCGCCTATCGTTTCATCGCCGGCCATCGAACGGTTTTTTCATTTTTGACCGGGCTGGGCTGGGGCGGGCACGTCGAACGGCCGGAATATTTTGTAACGCGCCGGATTTTCCTTCGAGCCTTGGGCGTCATTTATCTTATCGCTTTCATCTCGCTTTGGACACAAATCACCGGGCTTATCGGCCACAATGGCATCGCCCCGGCCGATCGGTATATGGCTTCGGCAAAAGAATTCTTTGATTCGCATGGCGTGGACCTTGATAGATTTCATCAATTGCCAACGCTTTGCTGGTTGGACGCCTCGGACGGATTTCTGCAATTTCAATGCGGCGCGGGTGTGTTTTTGGCCTGCCTGTTAATTGTTGGAATCCTCCCAGTCCCGGCGCTCGCCCTGCTTTGGTTGCTGTATCTTTCTCTGGCCGGCGTCGCCAACGTTTTCCTGGGGTATCAGTGGGACAATTTGTTGCTCGAAGCCGGCTTTCTCGCGATTTTTTTCGCGCCATGGCAACTACTGCCGAAATTTTCACGCGAAAGACCGCCCTCCAGGATTGTTCTCTGGCTGTTCAGGATATTGCTGTTTAAATTGGTGTTCTCTTCGGGCTGCGTAAAGCTCGCCAGCAGCGACCCAAACTGGCGCAATCTGAGCGCCCTCACGTATCATTACCAAACTCAGCCGCTTCCGACGTGGATCGCCTGGTACGCCAGTCAATTGCCGCTTTGGTTTCAGAAATTCTCCTGTGCCGGGACGTTTGCCATCGAATTGGGCGCGCCGTTTCTGATTTTTCTGCCGCGTCGGATCCGGTTTTTCGGCGCGGCGGCGATTGCCTTTCTACAAATCCTGATCTTGCTCACTGGCAATTACACATTCTTCAACTGGCTGACACTTGCCCTGTGCCTGTTACTTCTCGACGATTCTCTTCTTAAAAACATGGTTCCTTGTCGTTTCAAAAACCGCCGCGGCGCAAACTCCGCAGCCCGGGCATCCTGCCTGCAGGTTAATCCGGCTTCCAGCCTCCAGTCTGGCTGCGCGCAAGAGGCGCGCGGGTCGGGCAATCGGGCTGCCCTCGCAATGCGCTCTCTATGGACCCTTGCCATCACCATCCCGCTGGCCGTTATTTTCATCTCCGTTTCTTTTCTTCAAATCCTTGGAAGTTTCAATGTAAACGGCGCCCGCGGCCTGCTTGAACCCGTCGCTCAGGTCGCCGGATGGCTCGAACCATTCCGCACTATTAATGGCTATGGTCTATTCGCCGTCATGACGACCGCACGGCATGAAATAATCCTGCAAGGCAGCAACGACGCCGTTCACTGGAGCGATTTCGAATTCAAATATAAACCCGGCGACGTAAAAAGGCGTCCGGCCTTTGTCGCGCCGTTTCAACCGCGGCTTGATTGGCAAATGTGGTTTGCGGCGCTGAGTGACTATCAGGATAACCCATGGTTTCAAAATTTTTGCCTGCGATTGCTGCAAGGCTCGCCGCGGGTCTTGGCGCTGCTGAAACACAATCCATTCCCGGAAAAACCGCCGCGTTATATTCGCGCGGAATTCTACAATTACGAATTCACCAATTTTAGCGAGCGGCGCGCCTCCGGCGCATGGTGGAAACGGCAACGAATCGGCGAGTATTTGCCTCCAGTTTCACTTTCGAAATCAGCGGTGATTGGCGCCCGCACCTTGGTTGTTATCGCTCGTTGATGCCGGGCCCGGCAAAGAATTATACTTGAAGTCATCACATCCCTCATCTCGCGGCGAAGTCCCGAATCCCGGCGTGCCGCGCGCCCCGTTACCGATTTCAACGAATCTGACCTTTATCCGGGCCCGTCCATACGCCGCCGCTGCAGGCTCGATGTCGCCGGTCTTCTGTGGATGGATCTCAAACCAGCCGTCCGAATCCCAAACGAATTTGCCGCGGCCAACGACCGGCTCGTTCGTTTCGTCATAGATCATTTTGTCCACCGTGACTCTGCCTAAAAAAATTTCAAACCTCATGTAGCGCGTCCCCGTCCATCGAATAGGAACGCGATTGAGGGTCAATGTCGTGAGCCGGATGTCCATGGTCAAAAATCCATTCGACGAAAGTTCATGTTGAACCACCACCCCGGTGGCCTTTGCGCGCATATGGTAATCCTTCCAGCCCTGTACCCCCGCCGATTTCGCCAGGGTGACTACGACTTCACCGGCCCGGTCCGGCAAGGGTGATTTCGCCCAGCAATTTGTGCTCAGATTGGCCACAATCGCCGGGTCATGCGGCCCGCGAATGTGCGGCGGCTGTCTTCCCGAGACAATGATTTCTTTATGTGTATAGTGCGGCCCAATGCACCCGCCGCAAAGCGCCAAAGCCGCCAGCGTTAGCATCATCAAAATCCTTGTTATTCCCGCGCTCACAGTTCCTCCGGATGTAACTTCGTTCGATTTCCAACAAACTCAACATTTTTTCAAACGACTGCGTTTCCGGAATCCTTCGGGCAGGCATCTGGCCTGCCGGTTCAAGCGGCTTCCAGCCGCGTCTCATTGCCCCGCCTGATTGCATCTACCGCTACGCTTTCCGCCTTGGCGCCTCCGCCTGAACCGCTCCATTTGTTTTCTGGAATTTTTCGTATTTCCGCATAGACTGCCACGCCATGAATAATGAATTCCGGACTGAATCCGATTCCATGGGCCAGATGCGGGTGCCCGCCGACGCCTATTACGGCGCTCAAACGGCCCGTGCCCTCGAGAATTTCCCAATCAGCAACGTGCGCTTCCCCCGCCAGTTTATCCGCGCCCTTGGCTTGATTAAAAAGCACGCCGCCGCCGCAAATACATATTTGGGTCTGTTGCCGCAAAACATCTCCAGCGCCATCCAACAGGCCGCCCAGGAGGTCATGGACGGCAAATGGGACGCGCAGTTCGTTTTGGACATCTTCCAAACCGGCTCCGGCACTTCGACCAACATGAACGCAAACGAAGTCATCGCCAATCGCGCCTGCGAAATTTCCGGGGGCAAACGCGGGGACAAATCCGTCCACCCCAATGACCACGTCAATCACGGCCAATCCTCCAACGACGTCATCCCCACCGCTATCCATTTGGCCGCCTTGGACGAAATCACTCACGGCTTGCTTCCGGCGATGGAGGAATTGCAGGCCGCTCTGGCGAAAAAGGCCCGCGAATTTGACGCCATTTTGAAAATTGGCCGCACTCATTTGCAGGACGCGACCCCCATCCGCCTGGGCCAGGAGTTTGGCGGCTACGCCGGCCAGATGGCGCACGGCATCGCGCGCATGAAAGCATTGGAGAAACATCTCGGCGAACTGCCGCTCGGTGGCACGGCCGTGGGCACCGGCATCAACACGCATGTTGAATTTTCCCGTCGTACAATTGCCGGTATCGCCGCCGAAATAAAACTGGATCTCCGCGAAACGCCCAATCATTTTGAAGCGCAAGGGGCTATTGATGCCCTCGTCGAAGCCGCTGGCGCCCTTAAAACACTGGCCGTAAGCCTCATTAAAATCGCCAACGACGTCCGCTGGCTCGGTTCCGGCCCCCGCTGCGGCTTGGGCGAAATAAAATTGCCCGCAACCCAGCCAGGCTCGTCCATCATGCCCGGCAAGGTCAATCCGGTCATGTGCGAAATGGTCATTCAGGTCGGCGCCCAGGTCATCGGCAACGACGCCGCAGTCGCCTTCGCCGGCACGTTTGGAAATTTCGAGCTAAATACCATGCTCCCCGTCACCGCCCACAATCTCCTCCAGTCCATCGAATTGCTCACCAGCGCCAGCCGCGTTTTTGCGCGTCGTTGCATCGCCGGCGTCGAGGCCGACGCGCAAAGATGCGAGGGAAACATCGAAAAAAGCCTCGCCATGTGTACTGCCCTCGCCCCGGTCATCGGTTACGATAAAGCGGCAAAAATCGCAAAGGCCGCCTTCGAAACCGGACGAACGGTCCGTGAAGTCGCCTTGGAAACGTCTGGCCTGGACAAAGCAAAAATTGCCGAACTCCTCGACGCCAAAAGTCAAACCGAACCCGGAACCGGCGTCGGAATGGCTGCCGGCGGCTGATTATTTACCGCCTGTGGGAGAGACGACGTGAGGAGACCCTGACTAACTGCAGGTGGTGCTGCCACTCGCGGTTTAACAAATTGATCCGCATGCCCGTAACTGGCAAAATGTCGGCGATTTATTCATCAATATCCCTGCCGCGCCATCCACCAGACCCCCGCCATTAACGCGACGCTGATTAGTGTCATCAGCAGGGCCGGAACAAAACAAGCCACCGCCATCATTGCGACTCCGGCAAAAAGCGGGATCATGGCCTTCTGTTTCCACCCGTAGGCGCAATAACCCGTCGCGACAGCGCCCCAAAACATTGAAGCCCAGATAAAACTTTCACTCCACGAACCCATGTTCATCATTTGGACTGTTGGAAGCGGCCAGCGTGCCAATGTCATCAGCCAATCCGAACAATCCGGCATTGGAAATGCTAAAATAGCGGTTGCCTTTTGGCCAGACTAAAACGATATTAGTTTGTATCAGGCGAAATCAGTTTTATGAGAAGATTTTTCCGGCCGAACCTCGACCGCCCTGGGCGCATGGCCCGCGGCGTTGTGGGAGGGCTTTGTCTGATAGCAGGCATCATTGTCTGCGATATCTCCCTATGGGGCCTGGTGTTAGTGGTGCCGGGACTGTTCGCCATCTTCGAAGCTGTCTCCAACTGGTGCATCATGAGGGCCTGCGGAATTAAAACGAAATAATCCTGGCGGCCGGCTTGGTTTTTGCCCGATGGATTGACATGACGTGCGAATTTCGCTTTTTCATCGCCGCTGAATGTTCCTCTGAGTCCGCGTGAATTTCATTTGCGTTGCGCGGAATTTCTTTATTCCATAAGGCATGAACATCATTTCCCCGGGAAAGCTCCTGGCGCCCGGATTGGCCTGCTTTCTCCTTCTAGCCAATGCCTTGGCTGCCGGGACAAATCAGACCTCAAAACCATTCAACCGCGCGGGTTTCGCCGCCCAAAACGCCGCAACCGAGGCCGACTATAAACGAATGTTGGGATTGCTCAAAATTACCGCCCTTCGCCCGGGCCCTGACGGTAGCCATCCGAACGCCCCAAATTACGCGAACTACGATGAATCCAAAGCCAACCCATTTCCAATCTTGCCCGATCCCTTGATATCAGATACCGGATACAGGATCACTTCGCCGGAATTGTGGTGGAAACTCCGACGCCCGGAAATCGTCGAGTCTTTTGACCAGGAAATTTACGGTCGCGTGCCCCTCTACACTCCGCCCGTCCATTGGGAATTAACGAGCCTCGACAAAACGAACAAATATGGCTTTCCTGTCGTCGCCAAACATCTTATCGGGCGCGTTGACAATTCCATGGACCCGCAAATAACCGTCAACATAGACTTGACCCTCACCACCCCCGCCACCGCCAAAGCCCCGGTCCCGGTCATCATGCAATTGGCTTTCAAGTTTCCCCCCGCCGTTTTGGCCCGGTTTCGCCGCATGTTTCCCGAACACGGCCCCGCCTGGCAACAACAGGTCCTCGCCAAAGGCTGGGGCTACGCGATTCTGATTCCCACCAGCATCCAGCCCGACAACGGCGCGGGTTTGACAAAGGGCATCATTGGCTTGTGCAATAAAGGCCAGCCGCGCCAGCCCGATGATTGGGGCGCCTTGCGCGCCTGGGCCTGGGGCGCAAGTCGCGCCCTGGATTATTTCCAAACCGACCCGGCCGTGGACGCCAAACGCGTAGGCATCGAGGGCCATTCGCGCTACGGCAAAGCCTCGCTCGTGGCGATGGCTTATGATCCCCGCTTTGCCATCGCTTACATCAGCTCATCTGGAGAAGGGGGCGCAAAATTATTTCGCCGCAATTTTGGCGAAACCGTCGAGAACGTCGCCGCCTCCGGCGAGTATCACTGGATGGCTGGTAATTTCCTCAAATATGCGGGACCCAAAAACGCCGGTGATTTACCCGTCGATGCGCACGAACTCATTGCCCTGTGCGCACCCAGGCCGGTTTTCATTAGCGGCGGCGCCACACGAGGCGATGGTTGGGTGGATGCCAAAGGCATGTTCATGGCCGCCGCAGCAGCCGGGCCGGTTTACACGCTGTTGGGCAAACGCGATCTGGGCACGACGAACTTTCCGCCCATCGGAACCTTGCTCTCCGGCGACATCGCCTTTCGCCAGCATACCGGCGGCCATACCGATGGTCCTAATTGGCCGTATTTCCTTCATTTTGCCGAAAAGTATTTTGCCACCTCCGCCCCAAATTGATTAATTTAGGGCATGACCTTGTTGCCGTTTGGAACGTTGCCACCCGCAAAGCCACGGAAGTTTGTGCCTCAGAACGCCGACCTTGGCGATTGGTCCCGTATAGCGCCCCTTTTCGATCAACTGGAGCAACGCGCCCCGGAACTCAAAACCGTCGGTGACCTCCAGGCCTGGCTCCTGGACTGGAGCGAACTCAATGCCGTCCTCGATGAGGAAGCGTCGCGACGCTACATCGCCATGACCTGCCATACCGATAATGCCGATGCCGAAAAAGCTTATCTGCATTTCGTCGAGCAAATTGAGCCGCAGTTGAAGCCCGGACAATTCGTTCTCGAGCAGAATTACATCGCCCATCTCTTGCGCCGTCAGTTGCCCCCCGAACGCTTCGCTGTTTTTGACCGCGATATTAAAAATCATGTTGAACTCTTCCGTCCGGAAAATGTTTCTCTCGAAACCGAGGAGGCAAAACTCTCCCAACAATATCAGAAGCTCACTGGCTCCCTTACCGTCAATTTTCGCGGAGAGGAAAAAACCCTCGTCCAAATGGCTCCTTTCCTTGAGGAGACTGACCGGCCGCTGCGCCAGCAGGCTTGGGAATTGGTTGCCCGGCGCCGCTTGCAGGAAGCGGACAATTTCGACGATATCTTCGAGCGTCAAATGGCGTTGCGCGCGCAGATCGCCAAAAATGCCAGCTTCGCAAATTATCGCGATTACTCTTTCCGCCGCCTCGGACGTTTCGATTACTCGCCCGATGATTGCGCCAAATTTCACGATGCGGTCGAAAGGGAAATCGTTCCCGTCGCTCGGGAATTGCAGGCGCAGCGCCGGCGGCAGCTAAAACTGGATTCACTGCGCCCATGGGACCTGTCGGTGGACCCATTGAACCGGCCGCCTCTCAAGCCGTTTGCGCATACCGATGAAATGGTTTCCCGCACCAAAGAAATCTTTAATCGTCTCGACACGGAATTGGCTGGCGGCTTTCAGCAAATGCGGGACCTTAAACTGCTCGATTTAGACAATCGCAAGGGCAAAGCTCCCGGCGGCTACCAGTCCACCCTGGCCGAATCCCGGTTGCCGTTCATTTTCATGAACGCCGTCGGATTGCAGCGCGACGTGGAAACCATTCTGCACGAAGCCGGCCACGCCTTCCACGCCCTGGCCACGCGTGACGAAGACCTGTATCCCTACCGCAGCGCGCCAATTGAATTTTGCGAAGTCGCTTCCATGAGCATGGAATTGCTCGGCAACGAATTCATTGAAGAATTTTATTCCAGCGACGACGCCAAACGCGCCCGCCGCGTGCATCTGGAAGGCGTCGTCGCCGTTTTTCCGTGGATCGCCACTGTGGACGCCTTCCAGCATTGGATCTACACCCACCCCGGCCACTCTCGCGAAGAGCGCCGCAAAGCATGGCTCGCGTTGATGGACCGTTTTGGCGGCGACGTGGACTGGAGCGGCCTCGAAAATGCCCGCGCCAATTTGTGGCATCGCCAGCTCCACATTTTCCTGCATCCATTTTATTATATTGAGTACGGCATTGCTGAGCTTGGCGCGCTTCAGGTCTGGGCCAATTCAAAACGGGACAAAGCCCGCGCCCTGAACGATTACAAAAAATCCCTCGCCCTCGGCGGCTCCCGCCCGCTCCCCGAACTATTTTCCGCCGCCGGCTGCCAATTCGAGTTCAGCGCCCGCACCATCCAACCTCTCGCGGTAATGCTCCGTGAAGAATTGGCCAAACTGTAAATCCTCCTCGCTTGCCGAGCCGTGGCTTTTGAGCGGGTCCTCCTCCTCAACCTTACCGTAGCAGTCGAGGTGACGAGGCTTTGACTTTTTTGCGATTTGAACAACCGGACTTCGCTCAATCCAACATGTAATAGCGGGACCGCCTTCTTCATCGGCCTCATGGGCATTCAAATCCGCGATATTCCGTGGCAGCGGACATCCGTCCGCTCTGACTATTTCGCGGTTTCACTGTCCGGACCTTGCTCCTCGTCCAGCCCGTCCAACTACGATGACAAAAGCGAAGACATCGTCCTATCGCGAACCCTGGATTCCTCCCGAAAAAACTCGCCCCGCTCCTGGCTCCAGCGCACATTGCCTGAAATCTTAATTCTATGAATCAACTGAAAGCCCTGTGCGTGTTAATCGCTCTCGCTCTTTGCCATGCTTCGGCTCTTTTCGCCGACCCATGGTCCGATCGCATCACCGTAACGGTGCTCGGCCACGGCCCCGATGTCATCCTCATCCCCGGCTTGACTTGTTCTTCCGCTGTATGGGACGCCACCGCGGCACACTCGGAAGGCCATTACCGCCTGCACCTCATTCAAGTGGATGGGTTTGCCCAAACACCCCCTCAGGCAAATGCCCGGGGCCCGGTCGTCCAACCCGTCGTGGACGCCATTGATGCCTACATCAAAGCGAATGGATTGAAATCGCCAAAGGTCATCGGCCATTCGCTCGGTGGAACTATGGGCCTGATGCTCGCGTTGCAGCATCCTGGAGATGTGGGCAGTCTTATGATTGTGGATGCGCTTCCATTTTCCGGAATGTTGATGGGCGCCGATGACGTCGCATCCGCAAAAGAGATGGCCGCAAAAATGCGTGACGACATCCTGAAAGAATCACAGGACAAATACGCAAAGGGTGAAAAGAGGTTCCTTCGCATCCTTGTAAAATCGGATGCAGGCCGAAAAATGGCCACCCAATGGGCCGTGACATCGGATAAGTCGGTCGTCGCCCGCGCCACTTATGACGACATGACTGCCGACCTTCGCCCGCAATTACAAAATATAAAAATTCCCGTTACCATACTCTATCCCTGGGATTCCGAATCCCCCTATTCAAAGTCAGAAACCGATTCGTTCTACCGGCAAAACTACGCCGCGGTGCCGAATAAAAAATTCGTCCGCATTGATAATTCCTATCATTTCATCATGCTCGACCAGCCAAAAGCCTTCATGGAAGAGGTGGATAGATTCCTGGCCTCGCCTTGAAATTGAGTTGCTTTTCCGTGCCAGCGGACGTGCGTCCGCTCTAACGATTTGCCGCGATAATCGTCCGCGACGTGTCCAGCCGTCGGCCAACAGTTCCCCCTCCCTTGTGGAGAGGTTGGGCGAGCGCGACCATGGGTGAGACATTGATTCCGCTGCCCGCAATTTCCATCTCTTCCGCCCGCGACGCCTCATCCAACCCGTCACATTCCCGCATCCGCCATCGTCAACTGCGACGCCGTATAAACCGGCGCGGCGGCCTCGGATATTTTCGCTTCCCGGTTCAGCAATTCATCAAACTTTTTTAGGGACTGATCAGCGGCCATTTGGTAATTACCGAGAGTCGGCGCGACGACTGCAATGGGATTTGCCACCGCGCCAATTTGAACCTGCATCAACGCAATTGGTTTAGGCGCGACGTTGGGTTTATGCAGTTCAGAGCAAAATGCAAAGACTAAAACCAAAAGTGCCGTCACAGGTAATCCCAAACGCCAATCCAGCCTCTTGCAAATCATTCTTGCGATTTCCCATGGCGTCTCCGATTCGCGCGCGCGTAATCGCGACATGACCCTTCGATGAAACGCATCAGAGGCCTCAACGTCAGATGTCATTTCCACGCGTGACATCTTTTTTGTTACAGCCGATATCTCTGCGAGATAATCACGGCATCGGGCGCAGGATCGAAGATGCAAGCGCAGCTCCTCGATTTCGCGGCTGTCCAATTCATCCAAAGCCAGCGTGGCAATGGCGTTTCGTCTATGCAAACAAGGTTTCATAACGTCATTGTTTTTGTTTTGACATCAGCAAACGCGTTCATGCCCCGCAGTTTATCCAATGCGCTAAAAAGCCGGGATTTGACCGTCCCCACCGAACAATCCAAGGCTGCGGCAATTCCCGCTATCGAATCATCCACATAAAATCGCAAATACACGACCTGTTGCTGTTTGGCCGGAAGTGTCTCAATGCATTGCCGTATGAGGACGGCCTGCTCGCGCGCCTCGATCTCCTGGTCCGGCGCGGGACGGTCATCAGCAACGTTGGCGATTCGCTCCTGGACTTCCTCCCGCTCGCGTCCGGCAAGCGCGGCAAATGGCGCCGGACGTTTTTTGCGCAGGCCATTGCGCCAGCGATTCAGCAGGATCGAGCAAAGCCACGTGAAAAACTGGCAGCGCCCATTGTAACGCCGCAAATATTTCCACGCTTCAACCAGCGTATCCTCCGCCAGTTCCTCAGCCGTTCCTTCATTGCCGCAAAGCGCCATCGCCTGCCGCAACAAACGCGTCTCATACGCGCGGCAGATTTCGCCAAAAGCCGCGGCATCGCCGCCGCGCGCCCGGTCGAGAAGACTGCGCGTTTCTGGAGTGTCTATTTCCACGAAAGCTGGATTCAGGCTAACCACATTGTCATTGTAATCGACGAATTCGATAGATGCCATCCGCGGTTACTGGCCCTGCTTGTGAGAAAAGGGCTGGCCCGCTTTATCGCCCATGACCTCGAATGGAGGGCCGCTATGTTCGACAAAGATGACCCTTTCAGGCCCATTGCCACGATTGAGGGGGGATTGAAGTTCAAAACCCCGATCCACTCCATTTAAATAAAATCGTTTCATTGTGAAAGGCCCGTTGCCGCACGGGTCCATGACGCTTTTCAGTCCTGCGTCCCCGCGCAGTTTGTACTCGATGGCCGCTCGCGCCATTGCCAGGCGAACTTCGACCGCAAACTCTCGCCTCCGGGCGGCCTCCCACGGGGGCCACGCATGCAAAAAATACGCATTTCCGGATTGCTCAAACTCCGCCTGGTATGATGGCAGTTGCTCGTTGTATTCGTGGTAGGGCAGCGCCATTAAAGTGGCCAGTTTCGGATAAAGCTCTTCAGTATCACGCACGTCCTGGATGAATCCCCCAATCGTTCCACCGGATCTATTGGTCAATCGCTCCCAGTCACTCGCATCGTAATAAAACAAATGCCGAAGCGCATCCATCGCGCCATCGTTATCCCCGGCATATTGTTTTTGAATATCCGCAAGGTGGGATAAAAGCCAGCGATTAATGACCTCAAACGTCGGCTCGCACTCCGCAATCGTACCCCGTGGCGGCGCGGCCGCAAATCCATCCTCGATCTGTTGTAAAGTTTCGGGAGAGAAATGATTAAAATTTTGCGCAAACATTGTGCAAACCTGGTTCTCGATGGCTATTTCCACGAGCGCTGCGATAAGAACGCGAGTCGTGGAAGCATGCCGCCCCGCTGCCAGATCGGCTACTAAATCATCCCGCGCTTCAGCCTCATTGCCGTTCTGCAAATCCCACATGATCTGAAATTGCGAAGCGATCACGGCCTGTTTTGTCGCGCCAAGATAGGGCAGAAGAGTTTCCACTCCATGCCGGCTCAAATCTGTGCCCCAATCGCAAGGCGCCATCTGCTGCCCCGCCTCTCTCACGAACTCCAATTCCGCGTTGAAATTCGAAACCGCTGAACCGAACTGGTCAGGCAAGTGCTCGCCAAAATCCCAGGTGTTTGTAATCAAATATTGGGAATGTTCCTGGCCGTTAGCCTCGAAGAGAAAAGCCTGATAATAGAGCAGGGCAGGGTTGATGTCTGTGCGGTAATCGTCCCCGCGCGCACCCGTCAATGTTCCAGCTAAAAGAAGCAGTGATACGCAGATTGTTTTGGTCGGTTTCATATTGTTCTCGCCGTTCTATCCGTTAATAACGACTGGCGGGGGAAAAGTTCATTCTTTTTGCCGGCAAAGCCGCAAACTGAAAGCCCTGACAAGGCGCGCCATGATAGCTTGGGGGAACCGCGAATCTGTGGGCGCGCTGCCCTTGCGTCGCTTGCGCCTCATTTTTCCATGACGTTTTCCCATCCACGCTGTCTATAAGAGGCCGGTTTCCATTTCTCTTTTTAACTAAACGCGCTAAATTCCCTTATGGCACGACAGCGACGATTCATCATCTGCGCCATAGCTACAATTGTCGGTATCTGGGTCCTGGCCATGGCGGGCCACGGCTATCTGGAAAGCCTCAAATTGACCGCCGAAAAGGTCCGCGCCTATATGGACTCTGTGGATTTCGCCAGCCTCACCGGCCAGGCCCGGGCCGATGCCATTAAGGAGTTGGAAGACAAACTCAATGCCTTGCCGTATGAAGAACGCCAACGGTTGCGCCTCCAACATCTCGTTGACTCATGGTTTAACGAGATGACCGAGGCCGAAAAAGGCCAATTCATTGACGCAACCATGCCAACGGGATTCAAACAAATGATCAACGCCTTCCAACAATTGCCGGAAGATAAACGGCGACGCCTCCTTAACAATACCTTGAATAATTTGCGCAATGCCGAAAACCGCCCGATCCGCAGCCTCCAAAACAGCACCAACGGTCCCGCCGCCGGCACAAACGCGCCAATCATCAGCCCGCAACTTGAGGCACAGATCCGAAGCATCGGATTGAAAACCTTTTACAGCCAAAGCTCCGCTGAAACCAAAGCCGAACTCGCCCCCGTGCTCGAAGAGTTGCAACATCAAATGCAAAACGGAAGGGTCATCCTCCGCCACCAATGAACCCTGCAACGCCAGTATCTTCGAGGACCCCCGCGCTTCAGCCTTTCATCGCGTCAACGTTTCAACGCGGATTTAGCCTCGTTGAACTCCTCATCGTCATCGCCATCATCGCCATCATCGCCGCGTTATTGCTGCCGGTCATCAACCGCGCCGGCGAAGAGGGCAGGGCGACCGCCTGCGTCAGTAACCTCCATCAAATCGGCCTCGCTCTGCAACTGTACGTGGACGCCAATAATAATACCCTCCCGGTCATGCGCGACGCGCCCATGGACCCCGACGCATTGGCTACGAATACTTTCCCAACCGTGAACACCGTTCTGACCACCGAATTGTCCAACACCAACGTGCTGCGCTGTCCTTCAGATTCCCAGGGCATCTTCCAACTCACAGGCTCCAGTTATTCCTGGAATGATCTTTTGAATGGCGAAAATGCCAACCACCTGGTGGTGATGGGAATGACTTTTCATCCCCAGGCCATCCCCGTCTTTTTCGACAAGCAAGGTTTCCACGCCTTGCGCGGGGCCAGTAGAGCGGTGAATTATCTCTACGCCGACCAGCATATTAAGGATTTGCTCACGATCGAAGGGTCCTTGCCCCAATGATTTCCCTCATCGATGTCAAAAAAAAATTCGGTTCGCGCGTCGCCCTGCACGGTCTGACCCTCGAAGTGCGCCGCGCCGAAATCGTTGGATTGCTCGGTCACAACGGGGCGGGCAAAAGTACCGCCATCGGCATGATGCTCGGCCAGGTCTGGCCTACCGCCGGCATCGTGAAAGTTTGCGGCCATGACGTTACCACCCACCGGGCGCTGGCGTTGCGCAAGGTCGGTGCGATTTTTGAAGCGCCCGCATTTTACGACTACCTGTCCGGCCGAAGAAATCTTGAAATCCTCAGCCAGTATTCCGCGCCAACCCCCGCCAAAAGAATCAACCAGGTCCTCCAATGGGTTGGGCTGGCTGGCCGCGAGGATTCCAAAGTGCGCGCCTATTCCCACGGAATGCGCGCCCGTCTGGCCATCGCTCAAGCGCTGTTGCCGCAGCCCGAACTGTTGATCTTCGATGAACCCGGCAGCGGCCTCGACCCCGAAGGCATCGCCGAGATGCGCCGCACCATCCTGCGTCTCCATCAGGAGATGGGTCTCACCATTTTGTTATCTTCCCATTTATTGAGCGAGGTCGAGCAACTTTGCTCACACATCGCCGTTTTGAACCAGGGCCGAAAAGTTTTCGATGGCCAAATCGCCGACGCCAAAATCGCCCCCGGACAGTGGACGCTCCAGACAGCCGATTTCAAAAAAGCCGCCGCCCTCCTGGTCGCCCGAGGAATGATCTCCGCTTCAACCGATGGGCGGTTTATCACCCTGACTGAAGGGCGAACCTCCGCCGAAGCCGTAAAGACCCTCGTCAATGCCAACATTCCCGTGGACGCCATCTGGCCGCGTCAACAAACCCTCGAAGATTTTTATATGGCCTTGGTAAAAGCACCCCAAAATGGCGACTGATACATTTGCCGGTCGTAGGGCGTTGGACGTGCAAAGAACCTGTCACTGTCCGCGAACCCGCGAATTGAAAATCCTGAAACGGCGGACGATATCCCGCCCGGGCAAGAGCGACTGTGGAAGCGCGCCGCCACGGGCACTGCGGACCATGCTTGTGCCGCTGACTGCCAAACCGCGCGATGGCGCCAATCTTATCTGCGGCATCCGACCCGGAAAGCCGGATGCGGGAAACCCATCCGCCCGGAGTGCCGGGTTTCGCCGCTCTTTATATTTTTCCACGCCTTAAATCGAAAGTCGGAAATCAAAGATCGAACCCGCTATCATGTTCCTCGCCCAGCTCAAAAACGAACTGTGGAAGCTGTTCGGCAAAAAGCGCACCTACATCGGTTTTGGTGCGTTTGTGGTTGCGCAATCGGCGATGCTTTTGGTTTTCAAATACACGCGCTGGCAACAGGACTTTGATCGGTTATTAAGCGGCAACGGCTATCTGGCTTCAGAATATATCTCCGCGCTGACCGTTGCCTTGATCATGATATGGCCGCAATTGGCCCTGCTCATGCCGCTGTACGTTACGCTCGTCGGCGGAGACCTCGTGGCCAAAGAAGCCGAGGACGGTACGTTGCGGATGATTCTTTCACGGCCAGTTTCGCGGATCCGTCTGTTGTTGGTCAAATGGATCGCCGGAAGCGTCTTTACGGCGGTGCTGGTCGTCGCCCTGGGTATCATCGCCCTCGGTTTTGCGTGTCTCTATTTCCCATGGAGCGGCATGTTTGTTTTCGGGCAGGTCCAACCGGGCGCCGATATGACCTTCAGTCTCTTTACACCGCATCAGGGACTGGCCCTGTTCGCGTTTTCACATATTTTCATGATCATTAACACCATCACCATGATGTCCCTGGCATTTATGTTTTCGTGTTTTAACATGAAACCCGCCGCCGCCACCATTCTCGCCCTGTCTCTTATGTTCGTGAGTATGGTCATGGAACATATTCCCTTTTTCGACCGCTACCAAAACTGGTTTATCACCCACCATCTGGAATGCTGGTTTTTGGTCTTCCAACAACCCATACCCTGGCAGCAAATCTTTCAGTCCGAACTCATCCTCCTTGCCATCAGCGCCACCGCTTTCATCATCGGTGTCATCGGCTTTCAAATCCGCGACATCAAATCGTGAACATCCAAACCAGTTTGGATTTGAAGAAAATCCCCGCAGTCACGGCAACTTAAAGTTGTCAGGCCAAATAAAATTGGTCGAATACCGCGCATTCCCTATGGCCCCCTCATCGCTAATCAACCCGCACAAATCCGGATCAGCCAAAACTTCAGCAACAGATTCCTTCTTGCCATTCACAAGCATCATTTTGGAAATAAGGCGGATGCACTGGCTATAATCCACCCACCACCATGCATGTCCCAAAT
>JBOHXA010000310.1:0-7614 GCA_050737335.1 Limisphaerales bacterium
GGACAAATCCGTAACCTTGTCAGGCAGTTCCAACAGCATTGCGCGAAGATGTGCCGTATTTCCATAATGCATTGTGTAGGCGTAATGGATTAAATCGAGCGGCAACGTCGGGTTCGCCGAGAGGTTCGTGGCGAGGGCGGCAAACACCGCATCAGATTTTGGGGGACTCGATTCAGCAAACACCACAAAGGTGCCGCGCCGCCCAATCATCTCCATTAACGGGCCTCTTATTCCGGAATAGAATTCATCGTAGCCCGCTTTCCGCAAAACCACAAGCGATGTGCAGAAGCGCAATTGACCCTGGACCTCGCTACGAGCTGCCGCCTCGTTGTCGAAACTATATAAAAAGACGAGACACTTCGTTGTCGGCTGGTTCGTCAGTCCCGCTTTGGCATCCGCCGCCGAAATATCCACGACGAGACAGTTGTAAAGCGCAAGGCGGAGCGCTACCTGCGTCGGTGCGCCCGCAAACAATTTCGCCAGTTGCGCGGCCACATAGGCGTCTTTGGCGGCGGGTGCGGCGCCGGTCGCGGGCAGTGAGGCATTCCACAGACTTTGAGCGACGCCCTGATCAAACAGTGCCTTTATTTTCTGTATTCGGGCTGGAGAGAGCTTCGCCTGTTTCATCAGGTCGTCCAACTCGCTTTGATCTTTCTTTGAGGTTGTGTAATACCGCAAAAATCTCTCCACCTCTCTAGTGGCCAACTGATCTATATTGCGCAACCTCGATTGAAAAAGTTCCCGCCGCGCTTTCTCTTCGTTCTGTTTTAATGCCGCCTCGTATTGCGCGCGGACTTCAGGTTCTTTTATGTCGTTGGGGCTTACTCCCGAAGGATATTTCCATCCCTCCGGTCCCGGAGGAGCCAATTCTACGGTGGCCCAATTTATGGGATTATTCACGTCAAAGTTCGTGTCAATATTTTGATCAATCACCGCTAAAAGGGTGAACCACATGATGGCTTTTTCCCGGCGCGCCATCGCCTCCGGCACGCTTTTATCCACTCCTGGTTCAGGAATTTTTTCCACAGCCCTAAACGTCTTTTCAAGTTGGCCTGTGGATTTGGCTCTTTGAAATTCCGCCAGCAGGGCTATGGCCCGATTGATTCGATTTGTCATCAGATCGGTATTCTCACCCACTGGAATCACGCCGATTTCCGCGGCGGACGTCCACGGCAGGCCATTAATCTCCGAGATGGCCTTGAGTTTGATGAAACGGCATTTTATCGGCTCGAAAGTTTCCATCTGTTCTTCCTTGCCAGGCCCGAATGCGCCCTTGCTAATGAGTCGGTTAAAGTTCGTGCCATCGTCACTCGCGTACAATTCATAGTCTTTAATGGTGCCGTGGTCCGATAAATCCTGTCGCGGCAGGTAGGTAAAGCCATGGATGACGGAGGGTGGAACCAGTTCAAGGACGATTTCATGGGGCAGACCGGGACTATTGCCCTGCCACTGGGTATGCCAATAGGTGTTGGGGTCGCCATCCACCGCGTTTTTTCCGTAACCGTTCTCGCCGTTCGTCTCCTCACTGTCCACTCGCACAAACTTGAGTTTGACTTCGGTCACTGCGTTTCCATTCGCGGGACCACTTGTTTCTGCTTTGACGATGTTGCCAGCCAAAGTTTCAAGCAGCTTATCAATCGTGGCAGCAGGACAAAATGGCGGCAAGCCATACAAGCCCACAAGGTAATCTCCTTTTAACAGATACATATCGGTTGTCCCTCGGACCCCCACCTTTGTCCACTCGTGCGCGGCATCCCAATGGACTGCTTTCAGCGGCTCAGGAGCCTGCGGACGGCCTATAAAAGATTCTTGATAGGCCCTCTTCGCTTCTTCGGGGCTGGAATAGCGCAGGATTGTAATTATCCCGGGAAGACTCGATATGTCTTCAATATCCACATACCGGGATATCTCCAATGGCTTTGTGTAGGGCATCCACCACTCCTCTCCTGTTTCTGAATCTGACGGCATGGCAATCACAAACCCTGGAATCACAAAGTTCTTCGAGTTTGTCCCACGCGATGGCTCGGAGGACTGTTGAGCAAATGCGGATTCGCCCAAAACCAGCGCGAGGCAGAGGAGGAGTTTGATTTTCATGATTTGTTTTGTTCCATCCCAACTCACTTTAACGGCCACGCTTCAATCTGGTCGGCGGCGGTATAGAAAGTTTTTCCATCCGGCGAGAAGGCCAAGGGTATATCCGCACCGAAAGACGAATCCGTTTGAAATCGGATCACCCATTTCAACCTGCCTGTGTCCGTGTTAAAAATGCCGATTTGATGAGCGCCAATGGCGGACGAATAACCCATCGCCGCAAGCCACTGACCGTCGGCGGAAAAGACCGGCTCGCCCATACCCCAGCCCGGCACCTGCCAGGCAAAGGTCCGCAAGAGTTTTCCGGTGGTGCAGTCCCAGAGTTGCAGACCATCGGCGGCAGTCGCGGTGACCAGCCGCCAGCCGTTGCTGGAAATGGCCAGTGCCAATACTCGACCGGCTGGCGAATCAAACTGCCGCAGTCGTTTGCCGGTAACAGCGTCGTACAGGCGGGCGACCTGGGGATAATCCGCGCCGCCGCCGACGGCCAGGCGCCTTCCATCGGCGGATAGGGCAATCGGAATATTGACACCACCTTCGTGTGGATGCATCCATAACGCTGCGCCGGTGCGTGTGTCAAAGCATCCCAAATCGTTATATCCCGCAAAGGCCATGAGGTGTGCCCCGCCGTCGAAGCTATATCTCCCGTCATCCACCCCGCTCGTCGGTTTGTCCTTTAGCAGCACCTTGCTTGTTTCCTGGCGCGTGGCCAAATCCCAGGTGAGGAAGCGTCCAAAATCACCGTGGTCAAAAGTGAGCAGTTGGTCGGCCGCCATAAATGCCACGTTTCCGGCCATCGGAGGGTAGTCGCTGACTCGTACCGGAAATGATGGGAGCTGCCAGGCCAGATTTCCCGTATCTGTTCGCCAAATGGTCACGACTTCGTGAGACAACAGGGCGAGCCATTTCCCGTCCGGCGAGGAAAGCAAACGCCATTGCCCGGCATAATCTTTCTGTTTTGGTATGGCTGCCGACCATGTCGGCTGCGTGAGCACTTGTTCCGGTGCGGCTGGACTGGCCGGCAACGGTTCCGCAGCCAGGCCGTATTCACGACGAAGTAAATTCCGCCACGTTGCCAGCACAATTCTTTCGTCTAACAACCCTTGGGGTTGCGCGTCGTAGATGTCACGTTCCTTCACCAACGGCGTGGAACGATTGGCATTTACGATTGTCAGCAGTTCCTTGAGCGTGTCCCAATCGGTATGGTCAAATCGCGGGTCCTTGACCAGTGCGGCAATTAACTGCCGGGTATCCGGACGTCCTGCGGCCTCCACTCCCCATAAAAAAGCCACTGGCTGGTGCATCGGTTCACTGGCCGTGGGCAGCACCGTGTAGAACCAGTTGACCAGAAAGGGAATTTCCGCCGGACCGCCGATTCGCCACAATGCCCCGGCCAATTCTCCGGCGGCGGTCTCGTATGTTCTCGTTTCATGGGCCAGAGCGTCCTGCAAAATCTCGTGTGCGCGCCCGGGCTGCAGTAAAGCGGCGCCGATAGGCCATGCGGGATTGATGCCGCCGGAATCACGTTGCGCATATTCACAGGCGAGCACCGCCTCGGCATCATTCGTGTTCAATAATTTGTCTGCGTGGAGCAGGATGAAATTGCTCATCCGGATAAAATCGGAGTTTTGTTCACCCATCACCAGATCCGGATCATCTGAAACGCGCCGGCGTTGAAGAAAACGCAGCAGCGCATCCGGCCCCAGCCCCTTGATCATGCCCGGTAATTCATCGGCTGGCACAACCATGTCTCCCGGCTCGGATTCATACCAACCCTCGGGAGCCAGCACATAAAGCTCCGTCCAGGCCCGCTCCGGCATGGGCAGCGCCTTCATTTCAGCCAACACTTTCCGAATATCGGGCTGATACTCCGGCTGAATCGGTATAGTCTGACGGGTGGCGCGTTTCATTTTAACGGCAAACCAATAGGCGCTATGGTCCCGCCCCGCATATTTCTTCCAGTAGGCGGCGAAATCGCTCGAGGTGACCCTCCCATATCCTCCTGCTGCAGAATGTCCGACTCCCCAATACGCGAGCATGCGCTGCGCGACGTCACTCACGGTTTGGGAATTGGTCAGTTCGGACATTGGCCTCGGGCCGCCCGCCTGGTTCATGCTGTCATGCAAATCGGGAAACGTTGGGGTGAAGTCATTTAACAGCGAGGCAATCAACGGCAAGTCCCGCCCGTCTTCCCGCTGAAAAAGTGCGCCCAACGCCAGCGTCCGCACCTTGGGATCGGGGCTGGCCAGCAGGGCTATGAGGCCTTCGCGATTCCCGCTCAAGGCATGCAGCCTATGCAGGAGAATGAGTTGTTCCACCGCCAATTGATTGGTTCCCGGCCTCCAAATCTTGGTCCCGTTGGCAACTGTCACCTCCTGCATCGGTGGCCACAGGCGCAATGGGCGCTCATAAATGACCACCGTTAACGAAAAATATTGATTGGATTGCGCCAACTCTTGTAACCGGCGTTTTAATGCGCTGTTGTCATTGGCAGTCTGGCCGCCAGCCCGGATCAACATCCCGCCAGCCAAAACCAGCGCGAGGCAAAGAAGGAGTTTGATTTTCATGGCTTTCAAAATCATTGCCACCCATTCCTTTTCGCCAGAATGTCATCAAGATTGATTTCCGAAAATTCATCCCCGGTCACGTAATATAATTTGTCGCCCAATTGGAGAAAATGGTCGCGAAGCCTCCCCGAATATCTATGCGGAAACTGCCCCGGCCAGCGAGCAATCAGTTTGCCATCTTGGACCCCGACTGTATAAAACGTTCGCACCCATTCCTTTCCGCTTTGGAATAGCGACTCGTTAATCTCATGCCATGTGCCCGAAGGATACGGCTCGGCTACAGAGAAGAGGATGATCTCGGGCGTGAGCGCAATAGCGAGAATTTCACCCCGGCCAGGACATGGGATACGCCAAAGCTTTTTTCCGGTCTTCCAGTCAACCAATTCGTATGGTCCGGATTGAAGTCCAATGCTGGTCGAAAACAGAGATTGGCACGTCTTCGGAATCCACCCAATAAACTCAGGATTTGGACGGATGGCTAACGAGCGTTGCAGACCGGCTGCGGTGAACCAAATGAAGGTATTCTGATTGGTGCCGGCGTTCGGGCGCAGCAACACTCCGGCGCCGTCGGGGGCAATAATCGGAGACGAAACAGCCGGGCCGCAGTCGGTCTGAAAACGAATCCTGCCATTCCTGTCCAGCGCAACGATTTGTGCGTGGACATGCTCCTGGGACAAAAGCTTTTCGCGCAAAGCATCGCCCCTTAACGGCACATCGCTTTGCATGTTGGCCTTGACGGTCAAAAATGCCACGCTGCCATCGTCATTCAACGCCACATTGTTAGCCTCGTACTGCCAGAATGGCCCGACAGTGTTCATGCGTTTGCCATGGATGTAGATGTCCACGGCAATCTGTCCCAGCTTGGGATGACGCACATGAACGAACACTCGGCTGTCAGCGGTTGACGTAATATAGCCGGCAAGGAGCGGATGACTCGGCTCGCGTGGCAAGGTGATTTGCCAGTTTTCATTGATGCCCCGAATCGCCAAAAATCCGCCGGGAATATCAACAAAACCAGGTTGAAGTTCACCAACGGCGGCCTGTTGCTCAATGTCCCCGTCTTTGGCAAACCAGGTCAGCGTCGTTTTCCCCGATACAACACTCGCCTGAACATCCGGCGCGATCCAATAGCTGTTAATGATTGCTCCGCCTGCGCCAGGCAAATCGGATGGCCATTGCGATGGGGGCGGTCCCGTGGCTTGGAGGGCGGGTGGTTCGGATTCGACATGTCCGCTGGTCTTTACCGTGAAGCTCCACTCGCCAACGCCTTGCAAGTCGAACTTGAGCGCGTACGCCGATCCCAAGTTTGTCACGAGCACGGACCTCGGGCCGGCCATCGCATACCCCGATTGCTCGCCGCAATCTCCGACGGCAGGCCAGCCCATGAAGCGATCGCCAGTTTCCCGAACCTTTCCGGGCAGGTTGTTCCATGCGAGACTTTCGGCCCATGATGCATTTTCCACCGGCCTATCCACAAAATGGATGCTCCGCATTAAGGCCATGACCTTCTCGCGGTTTTCTTCCGTGACAGGTTCCTTCATCCTGGCGGAAATGGACCAAAGTTCTCCCCGTTTAAAAAACTCGAGGCCGTAATTTAACACGCCGCCGAATGAATATGCGTGAACGTTCTTCGTGGCCGCAAAGGATGCCAGGTTGTCACCCACGGAGTCGTCTCTCATTATTGTTTCCATCGGACCGCCTCCGTAACCGATTGCAATGTACACCTCGTTCGACTGAAGCTGCGTGACGTGATTGTCATTCAACCATCCCATGCCCCATCCCCCCTCGAACTCCAGGCCTGGCCGTTGATTGTTGATCGTCAAAAAAGCGTATCCATAATGCTCAAAGGAAAAACTCGTTTCGCTCGCCTGCCAACCGGGCGGAACGGTGATTTGAAATCCGTAGGTCTTGTCGTAGTAAGTGTGCCCGGCTTGTTCGTTGGCTCCAATGGTTGCGTCGTCCTGCGCCATCTCGCCGGCCCGGCATTTGCAGGGCACGGCCATCCCCAAAACCACCGCGACGCAAAGGAGCCGTTTGGATTTCATAGCTCCATTTACGGCTCCCACAACGCGGTCGGACGACCGCCAAATGTCGTGCCCCAGCCTGTCGTGCCCTGCCGATAATAGATCGTTCCAGTATCAAGACCGCCTAATACCTTGGCTATTCCGCCGCGCCAGGGTTCACCATAATCCGGCGCGTTGCCCCAAAAGTAGATCCCGCGCATGGACACGCACGAGTTGAACGCATTGGGACCAATGTTGGTGACGCTGGCGGGGATTATGACATTGGTGAGACTGTAACAACCAGCGAAAGCCTCTTGCTTGATTTCGGTTATTCCCTCGGGGATGGTAACGCTGGTCAACCCAGGGCAGTTCCACAATGCATAATCGGCGATATTCCTGACGGTATTTGGAATCGTATAGCTTCCAGCTTTGCCCGGCGGATATTGAACAAGCTCGGTTTGATCTTTGTTGAATAATACCCCGTCCAGGCTGCTGTAAGCGGCATTGTTTGAATCCACGATGATGCTTTTCAATCCGAAACAGCCACCGAACGCCCCACTTCCAATACTGGTGACGTTCTTCGGAATCCGGATGCCGGTCAGTTTCTCGCAGAATTCGAATGCCCCACGCCCAATGCTAATGACGCCGTTGCCGATGGTGACCTCGGCCAGATTGTTGCCGGGAGTATCAACCGCCGAAAATGCAGCCTCTCCAATGCTTAAAACACTGTCGGGAATGATAACGTTAGTTGCTGTGTGGGGCCGAAACCAACTCCCGATGCCGGCGACACGCAGGCCGTTGATCTTGTCGGGGATGATTATCGTGCCGCTGGAACCGGTGAACTCCGTTATGGTGATGGTAGCGCTGTCGGCATTAGTCGAGTAAACAAATTTGGATTGCGCCATTATAGGCAATGATTCGCCCAAAACAAGCGCAAGGTAGAGGACGAGTTT
>JBOHXA010000311.1:0-3661 GCA_050737335.1 Limisphaerales bacterium
TCGAGCAGGCGCGCCGCAATACGCCCTGTCTGATCTTCATTGATGAAATTGACGCCGTGGGCCGCTCGCGTGGACACGGATTGGGCGGCGGCAATGATGAACGCGAGCAAACGTTGAACGCCTTGCTCGTGGAAATGGACGGCTTTGACACCCAGGAAGGAATCATCATAATCGCGGCGACGAACCGGCCGGACGTTTTGGACCCCGCGCTGCTTCGACCGGGACGTTTCGACCGCCAGGTGGTTGTGAATCTGCCCGACGTGCGCGGTCGCGAGGCTATTCTGAAAGTCCACGCCAAGAACGTAAAATTGGACCCCATCGCCGATTTGTCCATTATTGCCCGGGGCACGCCTGGTTATTCCGGCGCCGAACTGGCCAATTTGCTGAATGAAGCGGCGTTGCTGGCGGCGCGGCTAAACAAGAAAGCCGTGGGTATGAGCGAGCTTGAAGAAGCGCGCGATAAAGTGCGGTGGGGCCGCGAACGGCGCAGCCTGGCCATGACGGACGAAGAAAAGAAGTCCACCGCATGGCACGAGGCCGGGCACGCCCTGGTCAACGTGCTTCTGGAGCACACGCATCCCCTGCACAAAGTGACCATCATCCCGCGCGGCCAATCGCTCGGGTCCACCATGCAGTTGCCTGAAAAGGACATTTTGAGCCGGCGCAAAAAAGAAATGCTGGACGATATCGCCGTGACGATGGCCGGACGAATAGCCGAAGAAATCGTCACCGGAGACATTTCCACCGGCGCGGCAATGGATATTCAAATGGCCACGAACATGGCTCGAGCGATGGTCTGCCAGTACGGAATGAGCGACAAGCTGGGCATGGTCCAATATGGCAGCGACGACGAATACGTCTTCCTGGGCCGCGAAATTGCGCGCACCAAGGTGTACAGCGAAGGCACCGCGCGCGAGATTGATGAGGAAATCAAACACATCATTGACGATGGTTACAAGACCGCGCACGACCTGATTTACGAGAACCGGGGAAAGTTGGAGATCATTGCCAAAGGCCTGCTCGAATACGAGACCCTCGATCGTTCGCAGGTCGAGGAAATCATCGAAACCGGCAAATTTACGCCGCCGCCGCCCAAACCCCAGGGCGGGACGGTTTTGGGGGCGCCGGCGGGAACGCCTTTGCCCGAGACGCCGCCCAAGCCCGCGCCACCCAAACTGCCTGGCCTTGGAGCCCCGTCACCCGCGCCGGCTTAACGGCTCGACGTTACGCAGGGCCATCATCCTGCCTGCCTGCATCCCGGTTCCTCCAAAACTCCAGGCCTCGAAATGCTCGCATCACCGGGCAAAAGGATTTGCCGGCATTGGGACCCCGCAATACATGCAGAAAATCCGGGAAGCCGTGTTGAGCCGTCCGCAAGCGGGACAGGCCACAGGCGGGTTCTTGATAGCCACTCCGCCAGCCGTTGATTTCCGATGATCAATATCCTGAATCAATTTGACCAGGGCGTCGTCGGTATAACCATTTTGTTGTTTGATGAACGTCCACAGCGCTTCTGTAATCAACAGGACGCGTTCAATATCGTGCTTGAAAAGTTCGACATCCGTTTTCGCCTCGCGCGCCGCGCTTTCGGCTTGTGTTGCAGTGGTCAGAGCATAACCGGAAGGACCGAGGCTTCCGCCAATCAATGAGGGATAGAACATAATGTTGGAGCAGTTTAATGTTGAAGCAGGATCATATTGCGGCGTCGTGGCCTTTGTCCATAAGAACCACGAAAACCGGGCCGTCCCGTGGAGCCGGGTGAGGCAGCGTCAAAACCCGCTGTAATTGGGCCATCCTGACGGATAGTTCAGGCTGGCTGGGCGCCCCTTAAACCATTGAATCACGGACTAATGCGGACCCTGAAGAATTGTTGGGAGTTGGTCAGGGTTATTGTAAAAGTGATCGGGTCCCCTGTGCCGGAAATGGGACTGGCGATAGGAAGCCAGTTCGCTGTGGTTAAATTCGTGTTGTATTCGAGTTGATAGGACAAACCATTTACCGATAGACACGAGATATTATAGTTCGTTCCGACCGCTTTGTGGGCGGTCAACGGGGGAGCCACGAAACCTGTTGGTAGCACAGAAGCTGAAAAACCTAAGTTATCAATGCCCAAACCTTGTGCCTTCCCGGTTGAATCCGTCATTTGCCATACCAGCCATAACGCCGCGCCAGGCGTCCAATTGGTAATGCTTTGGTTAAGCACCGCCAAATTCGTCTGATTGAGCGGCGAAGTGCCGTCCACGGCCACGCCACCGGTGTCCGTCGAAACGGTGGGGATATTTACGTCCAAGGCCGGCAAATATGCCGTGACCTCTTTGGAAAAACCAGCCAGTCCGGTTGGATCAACGAAATAATAGAATTGCAGTGTTTTGGGGACGTTCGATTGACGCCACACTTCGCCGGCAAATTGGAGATTTATAAAATTCAGCGTTTGACCCGTTCCATTGATGAAGCGAACGCCAAACGCGGTGCCTTTGGTTGAACTGGTGGCCAGAAGGCCCAATGCGCGGTTGGAACTATTCGGCGGACCGAAGCTGATTTGGCCGCCTGTGGTTTGGTCGCCGTAGGTGGCTCCGAACTGCGCCGCATCCGCGCTTGTGCCGTACCATCCGGCCATGCCGGCGATTCCCAGGCCTCCGCCACTCCCGCTGGATTCGGATGGAAAGGCAAAATCATATGGATTGGCCAATGAATAAGTAACACCGTTGATCGCCACCGGATTGTCAGCATTCACCGAGCTTGAGCCGGGGTCAGGCAACCAATCGAAGTCCTGTGTATAAACAGACCCAACGGCATCGTAGTCAATGAACGATGGCGGCGGCGTGGCAGTGCCATCATTGGACGCGCCGGGCGTGGCCTGGAAGAATTCCTGGCGATAGAAGCTTTGCCCATCGGGAAATGAACCATAGGAGTCATTTGGAATAATGTTGGCATAATTGACGTAATCGAGCACCTGTTGCTGGCCGTTGGTAGTCAGGCGCGTTAAAGCAACGGCGCCCGTGCCGCTGGTTAATATGAAACTTGTATGCAATTCATTGCTGCTGGAAAGGTTTGTTTGAGCGTCGGCAAAAATAACGTCGAATTGGCCGGGGCCAATGACTGAGTTCGTGGGAAATGCCCATTGCAAAAGGTTGGTGTAATTGTTAGCCAGATAAATGCCCGTCAAAGGCACGATATTGGCGCTCGGGTTGAAAAGCTCAACCCAAGCCGCACGTTGTCCGGCTTTATTGGTGATGCCCGTCAAATTGTCTGGTTGCACCTCGTTAATCCACAGCGGAGGGAATGGCGTCAAAGAGGCCGCCACAGCGTTCACCGCGTCCGGCGTGGCGGAATTTGAAACAGCAGCCCAATTGCCGGCACGCCAGTTGTCCTGGTTCGGGTCAATGAGTTGAAGTGATGCCGCGTTCCCATCGGCGTCCGTTGGCCAGGGCGGTAGGGCGTCATATTTGACCTGCGTCACGATCAAATCATTTGTGCCGTTATTATCAGGCTTGACCAGCGAAAGAAGCTGCCCGGGCTGCAATTCTTCACTCAAGACGTCGAAAACCGGATTGGTCGCGCCATAAGCGCCCGCAAACGCGGCATCATTCACCGCCAGCACCACAAAATTCGTTGGTCCCAAAGTCGAACCATCAGGGAATGTATAGGACAAACCTTGCAG
>JBOHXA010000312.1:0-6372 GCA_050737335.1 Limisphaerales bacterium
CAAAGCAGCAGCCGAAACCAAAGCAGCAGCCGAATCCAAAGCAGCAGCCGAAGCCAAAGCAGCAGCCGAAGCCAAAGCAGCAGCCGAAGCCAAAGCAGCAGCCGAAGCCAAAGCGGCAGCCGAAGCCAAAGCAGCAGCCGAAACCAAGGCCGCAGCCGAAGCCAAAGCCAAAGCAGCCGCTGAAGCCAAAGCGGCAGCCGAATCTAAAGCGGCTGAGGCGAAGGCGACGAAGGCAAAAGAACCATCTCTTTCACCGGATCCAAAACCAACCAAACCGCAACACACAACACCAACTATGGAAACAACCAAAAAACCACCTCTCGACGAGGCAGCGCGCGGCGTAGCGCGAATCATCTTCGGAGACGAGAACCTCAGCGACATGAACGTCCGTCTGACGCGCATCGCCCTGGAAAAATACAATGTACCGGGCACGCAAAAGATTGACGACGTGGCGAAAGGCGTGAGCCAAATTATTTTCGGAGACGACAAGGTTTCTGAAATGAATGTTCGCCTCACACGCATCGCCCTGGAGCGTTATAATGTCGGCGATCTTCTCCATCTGAACGGAGCCAACGGGGCGAACGGCGCGGCGTGATCCGCGCGTTGAAGCGTTGATCCGCCATCCCTGCCTACGCCTCCTGCGCCGGTTCGACGCCGGGAATGTCGGTGGCGATGATTCGGGCGCCGCGTTTGTAGCCGTAATACGCGTAGGCCCAATTGGTCAAAACGGCGATGCGATTGCGAAAGCCCACGAGAAAGACCAAGTGGACGAACAGCCACATCAGCCAGGCTGGGTAGCCTGACAGATGAATCCTGCCGAGCCAGGCCACAGCCGCTGAGCGGCCAATGGTCGCCATGCTTCCCTTATCCACATACTTGAAGGGTGGACGTGGCGTTTCGGCGCCAAAACGGATTTCCCCGGTAATGAGACGAGCCACGTGCCGGCCCATTTGCATCGCCGCGGGCGACACGCCTGGCACGGGTTTGCCATCCGCGCCAACGACCAGGGCCATGTCGCCAATTGCAAACACCTCTGAACGGCCAGCCAGGCTGAGGTCGGCGTTGACCTTCACGCGCCCGGCTTTGTCCAGTTCCGCCCCGAGTTTTTGCGCGACCGGCACGGCCGAAACGCCCGCGGCCCATATGATGGTCCCGGCGTAAATGATTTCGCCATTCTCCAACTCCACTTCGCCATCGCGGATGTCTTTGACCCGCCGGGACGTGCGCACGTGAACGCCGAGTGCTTCCAATTGCCGCTGGGCGCTGTGGGACAAGTCCGGTGGAAAATGGCCGAGCACGGAATGTCCGCCTTCGATCAAAATGATTTGCGCCTGGGTGGGATCTATGCGCCGGAAATCCCGCCGCAGTACGGTGCGGGCCAGTTCGGCAAAGGCGCCTGCTAATTCAACGCCCGTCGGCCCGCCGCCGATGATGACGGTGGTCATCAATTTTGATCGCTGGTCCTTTTCCCCGGCATTTTCGGCGCGCTCAAATGCCAGCAGCACCTTGCTGCGGATGCGGACGGCATCGGCGATGGATTTGAGGCCGGGCGCGAATCGTTCCCATTCTGGATGGCCGAAGTAGTCGTTTCTCGCGCCCAGCGCCAGGAGGAGGTAATCGTATTTGAGAGTATTTTCGCGGCACGCGACTATTCGCCCGGCCAGATTGAAATGCAAAATGTCGTCCATTAGCACGGTGATATCGCCGCGGCTCGCGAGGATGGATCGGATAGGCTGGGCGATTTCAGGCGCTGAGAGGCCGGCCGTGGCCACCTGGTACAGCAACGGCTGGAACAGGTGGTGATTCATTCGATCCACCAGCGTAATGCGCGCGTCTTCGCTGCTGAAACGTTTGCAAAATTCCAGACCTCCAAAACCGCCGCCTAAAACCACGATATGGAACTTCTTTCCCGCCATGAATCATTGTCCGCCCAAAAGAGAAAATTTCAATACTTCCATTTCAGAACGCGTCGAATTGAAGGGTGGAAATGAGGAGACGAGGTAAGGAGTTATAGCCGGCGCTCCACGTCCCAGGCGTCGCGGAGACCGTCGCCGACGAGGTTAAGAGCCAGGAGCGTGACGGCGAGAATTGCGGATGGGAAAATGATCAACCACCAATAGATGCGGACGGGATTGATTTGGCCGACGCCTTCGGCGATGAGGCTGCCCCAACTGGCCATTGGCGGTTCCACGCCCAGCCCGAGGTAACTCAGAAAAGATTCGTACAGAATGATGCCTGGTATCGTCAACGCGAGGTACGTGATCACGATGCCCAGTGTGCTTGGAATGATATGGCGGGCCAGGATCCATCGGGGACCCGCGCCCAGGGCACGGCTGGCTTCGACAAATTGCCGGGTCCGCAGCGTTAGCACCTGCCCACGCACAATGCGGGCCATGCTCAACCACGAAATGGCGCCCAGAGTGACAATTAAAAGCGCGATCCGCACCACGCCTCCGAATACGGCTGATTGTTCCACAAAATGCACGCGTTTAATCAGGCCGCCCACCGTAGTCACCAGCACAATCACAAAAATAATGGAGGGCTGCGAATAGAGCACGTCCACGATCCGCATCATGACGCTGTCGGTGCGTCCGCCGGTGTAACCGGCAATGGCGCCCCAGAGAACGCCGATGACCAGGCTCACCAGCGTGCCGAAAGCGCCAACCATCAACGAAATTTGAGCGCCGTACAGAACCCGCGAGAAAAGGTCGCGCCCGTGAATGTCGGTGCCAAACCAATGCCGGGTGTCCGGCGTGATAAACTGCGCGTTCGTGACCAGGTCCGGATCATGAAGCCGCGCGAAATCGGCGGGGGCGATCTTCAAGAGCGCCGGCCATCCAATGACCGCAACGAGGAGGACGGACAGGTACCAGGCCGAAATGAGAGCGCCACGATTGCGTTTAAAACGCATCCATGCGCGGCCTCCAGGCGAGGCGGGTTTCCCGGCAGGCTCACTCATATTTTACGCGAGGATCCAGCGCGGTATAGGCGAGGTCCACCAGCATATTCAGGCCGATGAGCAAAATCGCATACAAAAGCGCGAGCCCTACCACCATGGTATAATCCAGGTTTTCCGAAGCATTCACCAAAAACATTCCAAGGCCCGGAATTTGAAATATATTTTCGACAACGAACGAGCCAGTCAGCAAATCCGCAAGCATGGGACCGGCGTAGGACACGACCGGCAAAATGGCGATGCGGAGCGCGTGCCGGATTAACAATTCATTTTCGCCCAGTCCTTTGCTCCGGGCCGCCATGACAAATTCGGATTGCATCGCGCCGAACATTCCTTCTCGGAAGAGCCTCGCAATTTTTCCAGAAAAAAACAGTCCCAGCGCGACCATGGGTAAAATCGCGCAGGCCGGCGAAACCCAAAGGCCGACGGGTAGGAGTCTCAGTTTAATCGAAAAAATCAGAATCAAAAGCGGCGCAATGATCAGTCCAGGCACGCACACGGTGAGAATCGCGAATGCGTTGCCCACGTTGTCCTCCCATCTGCCGCGCCGGGCGGCGGCGAAAAATCCGACGGGCAGGCCGATCCCCATCGCAAAACAGAACGCCAGGGACCCCAGTGTCATGGAAACGGGAAACCCCTGCTCGATGATATCGCTGACGGTATGGTCGCGGTATTTCAGGGACGGCCCGAAATCGCCGTGGGCCAAGCCATCGAGATATCGGAGGTACTGTTTCCAAACAGGTTCGTCCAAATGGTATTTGGCCAGGAGATTCCGCTCAATTTCCGGCGAGGCGGGGGCCCGCTCGCGGTCGAAGGGCCCTCCAGGCGCGATATGCATGAGGAAAAACGCAATCGCGGTGACGACCAGCACCAGAGGAACCGCGAAAACGAGCCTGCGCAGAAAATACATCCGCCTTCCATTAATAAGGAAAAAGCGCGAAGGAAAAAGTAAAAAATGCTGGGACGACCCCCATCAATTCGCATCTTGACCCCGCCCGCGGTAGGTTTATTTTCGGCGCATGAAAACAATTTCAGTTTGGATTTGCCTTTTAACACTGGCGGTTCTATTTCCGCCGGGCGGGCGCGCCCAGGACGCCGCCACGCAAGCTCAACTCGATAAAATCACTGGCGAGATCCAGGACATTCAGGATTCTCTAAACTCCCAGGACAAGCGCATCAGCGCCCTTGAACGAAAAATCAGCGATATGGAGGAAAAGGTCAATACGCCGGCGGGAAACAATTTTGCCAGCGCGGACGATTTGAAAAAACTTGCTGAACAAGTCCAGGAAATTGACAGGAACCGGCAGCATGACAACCAGCAAATACTTGCCGCTTTGGAAAAGTTAAGCAAAGGCGGCGGGTTCCACCGGCCGGCGGCGGACAACCCCATCACTCCAATTTCGACGCCCGGACAGGACGCACAAACGTCAAACAACGGGCAAAACGGTTACGAGTACACTATTCAGTCCGGCAATACGCTGAATGCCATCGTCAAGGCGTATCGCGCCAAAGGGGTCAAGGTGACGGTGGATCAGGTGCTCAAGGCCAATCCGGGATTAAACCCAAAGAATCTGATTGTGGGAAAGCAGATTTTGATTCCCGCGGGACAGTAATCCGGACGATGAAGCAATTCGATTTTCTCGTACTGGGCAGCGGGATTGCCGGACTTTCATTTGCGCTGAAGGTTGCGCCGCGCGGCCGCGTGGCGATCGTGACAAAAAAGGACCGCGCGGAATCAAACACCAATTACGCCCAGGGCGGCATTGCGGCGGTCACGGGCAAGGATGACTCGTTTGAATTGCACGTGCGAGACACACTCGCGGCAGGAGCGGGGTTATGCAAAGAAGCGGTGGTCCGGACCATCGTCGAGGAGGGGCCGGCGCGCATCCAGGAATTGATCGAGTTTGGAATGAAATTTTCCGAATCGGAAAATCTTGCCGACGATGGTTCGCACGAACTGGATTTGGGGCGGGAAGGAGGACATTCGCGCCGGCGCATCCTGCATGCCAGGGACATGACCGGCCATGAAATCGAAACCGCCCTTCTCAATGCCATTGCAAAACAGCCAGGCATTTCAATTTTTGAAAATCATCTGGCCATTGACTTGATCCCCAGCCGGAAATTCGGCCTCCGGGACAGCAACCGATGCCTGGGCGCGTACGTTTTCGACAAAAAAAACAATCGCGTGGAAACATTCTCGGCCCCGGTCACGCTGCTTGCCACCGGCGGCTGCGGCAAAGTCTATTTGTACACGACCAATCCCGACATTGCCACCGGCGATGGCGTGGCCATGGCCTATCGCGCGGGCGCTAGCATTGTAAACATGGAATTTGTCCAGTTTCATCCGACGTGTCTGTATCATCCGCGGGCCAAGTCTTTTCTCATTAGCGAAGCCGTTCGAGGTGAAGGCGGGGTATTGAAAAGTCTCGACGGCGTGGAATTTATGGACGGCGCGCATCCGATGAAATCGCTGGCGCCCCGCGACATCGTCGCGCGCGCGATTGATAGTGAGATGAAGCGAACGGGCGCCGATTGCGTCTTGCTGGACGTCACACATAAACCAGCGAAGTTTGTCATCGAACGTTTTCCCAATATTTATCAGACGTGCCTGCGCTACGGCCTGGACATCACTAAGGAGCCGATTCCAGTGGTGCCGGCGGCGCATTATCAATGCGGCGGCGTTGTGACCAATGTGGACGGCGAGACGGATATTCCCGGGCTTTATGCCGTCGGCGAAGCGGCTTGTACCGGATTGCATGGCGCGAACCGATTGGCCAGCAACTCGCTTTTGGAGGCGCTGGTGTGCGCGCATCGCGCGGCGCAAAAGGCCATGTGCCAGCCATTGCCGCACGGCGATTTTTCAATTCCCCCGTGGCAGTCCGGTGAAGCGACAAACGCCGATGAATTGGTGGTCGTGTCGCACAACTGGGACGAAATTCGGCGGCTGATGTGGGATTACGTTGGCATCGTGCGCACGAACAAACGGCTCGAGCGCGCGCAAAAACGAATCGCAAATTTGCAGGAGGAAATCCGGGATTATTATTGGAATTTTATAGTGACCAGCGACTTATTGGAATTGCGCAATATCGCGACAGTGGCGGAATTGATTGTTCGTTGCGCCCTCTCCCGGCCGGAAAGCAGGGGGTTGCACTATAATTTGGATTATCCCAGGCCGGAACAGGAATGGGCGCAGCGGGATACGATGCTCAAACGATGAGCCATCCTGGCTTCCTTTTCTCGCAAGGGCGATGCGTCCCGGCATCGTTTTCGCCAGGCCAAGGCCGCCGCAAGGTCACATGGACGGGTACGCCGGATGTCTCCGCTCCGGATTGAAAATGGGTTGATTTTTTCCGCGCCGCTCTTACACTTTTGCCATGGAACATTCGCAAATCGTGCAATATATCCCGGTGCTTATC
>JBOHXA010000313.1:0-10450 GCA_050737335.1 Limisphaerales bacterium
GAACGCGGACGAGCGGAGGCACTGGAAGGCGTTCATATTTTAATTATAAATTAAAACGCCAGCGCATCAACTGTTTACGGGACGGTTTGCGAAGGCGCTTCGGCCGCCTTTCGGGCCGGCTTTTTCATTTTTCTCTCGCAAAAACGTCCGTCTCGTTGACACTTTTGGCGATGCTCGAACAAATCATCATATTGGACTTCGGGTCGCAATACACACAGGTGATCGCGCGGCGGATTCGGGAATGCAACGTCTATTCGCAAATCCTCGCCTTTGACGTCCCGGCCCGCGAAATTGCCAGACTCAAGCCGTCGGGACTGATCCTTTCAGGCGGCCCGTCCAGCGTTTATGCCAAAAACGCGCCGTTGCCGGACGCGGGAATTTTTTCATTGGGCATCCCGGTGCTGGGCATCTGCTATGGAGTCCAATTGCTGGCCCAATTCCTGGGGGGAAAAGTCGAGAAAGGATTCCGGCGCGAATATGGCAAGGGCGCGCTGCGGGTGAGGGACGCTTCGTGTCCGCTGTTCCTGAAACTGCCCAAAGCGTTCCAGGTCTGGAATTCGCACGGCGACAAGCTGACCCGCCTGCCGCGGGGCTTCAAGAGCGTCGCGGTCACGGAAAACTCGGAATATGCCGTCATCGAAAACCGGGAACGAAAATTTTTCGGCCTTCAATTTCATCCAGAGGTGGCGCACACGCCGCTCGGACGCCAAATCATTTCGAATTTTGCGCATCGGATTTGCGGATGCGGACGGTCCTGGACGATGCGGGGATACGCGGACCAGGCCGTGGAGACGATTCGCGAGCAGGTGGGAACGGACAATGTCATTCTCGGTTTGAGCGGCGGGGTGGATTCGAGCGTGGCCGCGGCATTGTTGCACAAGGCGATTGGAGACCAATTGACCTGCATTTTTGTCAACAACGGTCTTCTGCGCGCACGCGAGGCGGAGACGGTGCAAAATGTTTTTGGGAAGTATTTTCAAATCCGGCTCAAATACGTGGACGCCTCGAAGCGCTTCATGGCCAAGCTCCGCGGCGTGGCCGATCCGGAACGCAAACGCAAAATCATCGGCCGCGAATTTATTTCGGTCTTTAGCGACACGGTCGCCGATTTAAAGCGGCGAAAGGAATCGGCGGCGCACGGCCGGCCGTTTAAGTTTCTGGCGCAGGGCACGCTTTATCCGGACGTTATCGAGTCAGTTCCGATTGCGGGAAATCCGGCCGCCCTGATCAAGAGCCATCATAACGTGGGCGGCCTGCCCAAAAAGATGAAGTTCGAGCTGGTCGAACCGCTCAAATGCCTGTTCAAGGACGAAGTCCGGGAATTGGGGTTGGAACTGGGCCTGCCGCGCGAGGTGGTTTTCCGGCAGCCCTTTCCGGGGCCGGGGCTGGCGGTCCGCATCCTGGGGGAAGTCACGCCTGCGCGATGTGAAATTCTTCGGAACGCGGACGCGATTGTGGTGGAAGAAATGAAGGCGAGCGGACTCTACTACAAGATTTGGCAGAGTTTCGCCGTATTGCTTCCGGTCCGGAGCGTGGGCGTCATGGGCGACGAGCGCACGTACGATGACACGGTGGCCGTTCGCGCGGTTGAGTCTCAGGATGGCATGACGGCGGACTGGGTGAAGTTACCGTATGAACTGCTCGAAAGGCTCGCCAACCGAATCGTCAACGAAGTCCGAGGCGTGAATCGCTGCGTTTATGACATTACCAGCAAGCCGCCAGGAACGATTGAATGGGAATAATCACGGTGCGCGGCGGTAGCGCGACGGCGCGTCCGTGAGCAAGCGATACAAACGGCGATCCACCAACCACCGTCAAGTCCCTCCCTGACGGTCGGGGTTCAGTTCAATCCGCGGATTTCCGCCGATAAATCAAAAGATCGGCGTTGGCGACGTCCAAATTGTTCAACGCCGTCTTGCCCCGGGAAAACTGAAAGGAACCGTCGGAAGAAATTTTGACGGCGCCCACGAGATCGTAGTTTGTGGAATAGGCCGCCCACCAATTTTGGATGGCCACGGCATACCGAAGCGATTGAGGCAAAACCAGCGAATACCAGGACAATGCCATGTTCACCGAAACGACGAACGCAGGCCGGGCGGTTTCAATTTGAGAGATGAATTCGCGTCCCATTCGCGGCGCCAGCGGCTGCGGTTCGGTGAGCGAATAGACATAGATAAAGCCCGACGCGGAGTGGCGATGGGACAAAAAGAAAATTTCCGGCTCCGAACCGAGGACGGCAATGGTATCGCCGGGTGACGAGCGATCCTTAAGGTATTTGGCGACGGCGGCGGCTTCCGGGAACGGGTTGCCAGGGTAGAGCTTTTGCGAAAGTTGCGCCGGAGGGGTGTCGAACCACATTCGGGCATTGTTCAGGAACAGGTCTCCCAGGAGGAATGCCACCAGGCCCAACGACAACCAGTTCATCCACGCCGCGGCAATGTTTTTAAGAGTCTTTGCGATGGCCAGGATGAACACCGCGTCTAAAAGCGCCAGACCCGGCGTAGCCATCAAAAAATAGTGGTTCCGAAAATAAAATCCCGGGACCGTGGCGGCCATTCCGGCCAGAAACAATACCGCCGCCAATTCAAGCGGGCGCTCATGGGCAATTCGCGTCTCCTGGTCACCTGTTCCGGAGAGCGGCAAGCCCTCCGTTTCGGGCTGCACGGCAGCCGACACGCGTCCGCTTTCGCCTTTGCGCGGAGCGACCGCGGGTGCCGGCACGTTTTCCGGGCCATCCATCGGCGGTTTATTGAAAACAGGGCGCGACTGGACATGCTCAGCGCGGGAGTTTTTGTGGCGAGGGTGGAAGATTTCCCGTTGTCGCCAGACACAAACCAGGCCCGCCACGCCAAATATCCAGACCCAAATTCCCGAATCGAAAACCGGTTGGAAGCCAGTTGCAAATTGCCGGGGCGCGGCCGGCAGCGGCAACATCGAGACATAGTGCCCGGCGTATTGGAACGTCCAAAAGATAAACGCGCGCCACAGCCCGAGGCATGCAAATCCGATGGCGGTTATCGAAAATGGAAGCGCGCACCCGCCGCAGAACGGGACGATCGCGCGGATCGAGACCCGCCTTTTCCACGCCTTCCATAAAATCCAGAGGATGAGCAACAGCGGAAAAAACGCCGCGTTTTGTTTCATCAAAATACCCAGGCCGAAAGCGGTTCCCGAGAGAAACCACCATCCGGGGGAATTTCGCTTTCGAGCCAGCAACAGGGCGACGGTCCCCGCGCAGACAAATAACGAGACGAAATGCGCGGCATGACCGGCCAACCCCGCCGCGCGCGGCAACGCCGCAAGGCAGACGTAAATTGCCGCGGCCGCCAGGGCGCCGGCATCCGAAACAAGCGCGCGGCCGATAAAAAAAATGAGGATGGCGGTCAACGACGTCACCAAAAGGACCCCGGCATGAATTCCGGCCGGCGACTGGCCAAAAATTGCCATGATCAACGCGTAAATGAAGTATGCGCCAGGGAACTTCATGTTGAAGGCGAGTTTGTACGGCGGTATGCCTTGCAGCAACAATTGGCCGGCGTAGGCGTATTCCCCTTCATCGCGCTCCAGGGGCATGCCCCGCAAATGCCATCGAATTGCAAAATTCAAAACCAGCGTCGCGAGCAGACCGACGAGGAGCCAACGGCGCGCGGACCCGGCATGGTCGGATTGATTCACTTTGCAGGAGGATACCGGCGCCCAAAAAGCTTTCAACCATTGGATGGCCCGATCGTTGGTTTTATTTGAAGAGAAGACTTGTCAAACCCCGCCCAATAATCCCTCTCAGGACTTTGGATCTAATTTATGGGTCGCGGTGACGGGGATGGCGAACAATACGCTGCTTCTGCTGGAAACAAACACGATCAGCGATGTCCTTTACGAGTTGCAGGGATGCACGAATCTTGCGTCGCCCAACTGGACCTCGTTTGGGTTTGTGACCGGTTCGGAATTGACGAACTGCACGCCGGCAATCACGCCGGCAAACAATGGTGACATGTTTTTCCGCGTCAGAAGCTGGCAGGGCGTGGACGGAATCCCTTTTTGGTGGTTTCTCATGTATCTTGGACAGGATACCAACGTGAGCGGAGAAATGTTTTCTCCGTCCGGGGACGGTTGGACATTGCTTCAATGCTGGGAAGACGGAATCAATCCGACGAATTGGGTCACACCGCCCGCGCCGCAGGGATTGACGATCACCAGTTTTGACAGCACGAACAACACGGCGACGTTGAGTTGGATGCTCTCGGCGGGGCCAGTGCAAGGCTATGTGGTGCAGACTCCAAACGGGACGAACGACGTTGGTCCAGCCGTAAGCTCTTATACGGACAACTCCTCCTCATCTTCCGCCGCGTATTCAATTGCGGCCATCTACCCTGGCGGCCTATCGGGGTGGAGCGCGTCGGTATCGGTTGCGGATTTTGAATATCAAAGCACAAATACGTCGCCTGCGACAGCAAATAATACACTTTCGGCAAGTATTATCGCAGGTCCGTTGGGCACGGCGTATTTGGCCGTGTCGGCCATGCCGACCAACACAATGGAATTGGAGGTGAGCCGAATTGATCAAGTTGCAACCGAAATCTTTGGTGACGAATCGTATAATACGAACTTTTACATTTCCGTTGCGAACGCAACCAACGGGTTTTATCCCATAGCCAACATCCTTACGCCGCCTGACATTTACATTCAAGAAGGCGAATTTTCCGGCTCGGAAGAAAATTGGCTTGTCCAGGCAATTGAGACGAATGGAATGTCGGCCTCGACCGTTGACCTCGGCTACGGCTTTACGACTTCAGAGGATCCCACGGATAGTTGGACCGTCGCCCCATATTTTGATGGTCGCACTCAAATGATGCAAAATGTTGCCTTTCAATTACGGTCAGCGCAGGTGGACACGCCGTTTAAATTTGCCGGGGCCTACGCTGGCTATCCCGTGTCAGTTGCCTTTGCCACCAATTACCTTTAGACAGAACGCAAGGATTTATTATGTGGCAAAACGCAAATTAGCTGTAACGCCGGCTGATTTTCAGGCGTCTGCCAAGGGAGTTGAACAGGTTTTCAGTTTCCGGGCGAGAAGGGCTCGGAATGCGCGAAGCTGCTATAGTTGGCAGGCGAAAGACTCAGAAGGGTCAAAACCGGACAAAACTAGGGCGCACCGCAACGATTGAAAAAAGATCGGGCGGCGGGTCGTTGGCAAAAATAAAAACAAGAAATCCGGATTGACGATGAAAACGCAGGTCTTAATGGCGCGATGGATCGTGGTTTGCTCAACACTGGCATGGAGTTTAATCTTTTCCCAGCGTTTACTGGCGATAACTATTTTGTCGGGTCCCACCTTTACACCGGCGCCCAGTGCGCCGCTCGCCGGAGTTTTGCAGTTGACCACGGATGTGCCGTCCCGGGTCAGTATTTTGGTCAGCAACGGAACGAACATTTGGGAACGGGATTTCTATCAGTTCGCCACCTCCAATTCGGTGCCGCTGTATGGTTTCCAGGCGGGGCAGACGAATCTGATTCTCGTTACCGTCTACGACGAATATCAGAATTCGTGCACCGCGCCGCAACTGCTGACCTTTAAAACGGCTCCTCTCCCGTCGGATTTTCCGGAATTAACCCTCCTGACCAATGTTCCCAGCCAGGTTGAACCGGGAGATACCGCATTCATCGTTCAAAACCGGGCCGACTTTAACGCTTACATTACCATCGTGGATTCTTCCGGGCAGGTCATTTGGTATCGCCAGGTTCTGGAATCCAGCGATATTGACGTGCAACAACAGCCTGATGGAAACCTGTTCATTCATGAGCAATCTCCGGCGAACAAATTCGTGGAAATGAATCTGCTCGGAAATGTGGTCCAAACCTGGGCGCCGGCCTCCGGCTATCCCATCAACAGCCACGTAGGTATCCTCACCGATCGCGGCACGATCCTGTATCTCAGTGACGTCAGCACGTCGGTGGCGGATTTCCCAAGCCTGCTGCCCAGCTCCAGCACCAACATCAATCCGCCCCTGGAAACCGTCACGGTGGATGATAACCCGGTGGTAGAGGTTTCCACCAATGGCACGCTGGTGAATGTCTGGTCGCCGTTGACCCAATTGGATCCGACGCGCGTGACTTATATCACCGGCGATTTTCCTTCGTCTTTTGGACTGGATACCGAGCACGCCAACGCGGTCGTTGACGATACGAACGACAACTCGATAATCGTTTCGCTGCGCGATCAGAATGCCATTTATAAATTCTCCCGGCTCACCGGGAAGTTGATTTGGATTCTGGCGCCCAATGATAGCGGGCTCGCACCGGACGCCAGTTGGCCGACCAATTTCCAGAAGTACCTTTTGACTCCCGTGGGCACTCCCTTTGAGTGGTGCTATGCCCAGCATGGGCCGACGTTGACGCCCCAGGGCACGCTGCTGGTCCTCGATGACGGAGATGATCGGGCCAGTCCGTTCGAACCGATCGTTTCCGACCCGGACAATTACAGCCGGGCCGTTGAGTATAACATTGACGAAACCAACATGACGGTTTCCCAGGTTTGGGACTCTTATGACCGGGGCCTGGGCGGCGGGGACCGCCTTTATACATTCATTTTGGGCAATGCGGATTGGGAGCCGCAAACCCGCACGGTCCTGGCCACTTATGGGTGGATCAATTACACCAATGGCCAGGATATTAATAACGATGGCGCGACGATGGCGCGTATCGTTGAATACACACACGACCCGGTGCCGCAGGTGGTATGGGATCTTTCCGTGTGGAATTATGACGGACCCCAGCCGAATAGCGGCGGCTTTTACGTTTATCGCAGCCACCGCATTCCCGATCTTTACGCCCATCCCGCCGAGCCGGTCAACAATATTGTTATCACCCGGGAGAACCAGCTGGCTTATCTCGGATTCGCGGCGGACCCGACCTATAGTTATGTGGTTCAGGCTTCGACCGACCTGCAAAACTGGACAACCGTGGGCGCTGCGGTGGAGGAAGATGGTAACGGTGATTTTGGTTTCGACGACCTGACGACCTCCAAATATGCGGCCCGCTTTTATCGGGTAGTGACGGTCCCCAAGTAAGGGCTTCCATCACCCGCGCCATTTCCAGAGCGGTTTGCGCGGCTTCCGCGCCGCGGTTGTGGCGCGGGTCGAGGCAGCGTTTCTTCGCCTGGACTTTGTTTTCCAAAAGCAGGACTTCGTGGATAATCGGAATGCCATGGTCCACCTGGATTTGCATGAGCGCCTGGCTGACGGCCTCGCCGATGTGCGCGGCATGCACAGTCTCACCCCGCAGAATGACACCCAGGCAAATGATGGCTGCAAGGTCGTGATCATCTGATGCGAGATGGGCCAGTTTCGCGGCAACGATGGGAATTTCGTAAGCGCCCGGCACGCGGATAATTTGAAATTACGTCTATTCGGGCTTTTATCGCTACGACTCATACCATAAGGGAACCTACGATACGCTCTTGCCGTTTGAGGACAACTACACCTACTCCAACTTTGTATTCAACGCAGGAAATTTGATCCCGTCCGACCAATTATATGAATCGGGACTCATATATCCGTTCACAAATGTCCTCCAGTTGTGGCCCGTTTTGCCATTGCCTACTCCGCCGCTTTATCAGTTCCAGCTTGCCGAGACGACCACGAATCACCCCCCTGGCGGGCGTGTTGGACCCGCAGAGCGCACGGTGGCTAACCGTCGGAATCGGTCTATCATTCTCCGAGGAGCCGCATGGCTCTTTTTATGACGACTATTATGAAATTGGACTCCAATTCAATTATGATGGGAACAATTTGGGCACATGGACAATGGAAACAAACGCCGCTAATTTGTACGGCTTGCCGTTTATTTCAAATGAGGGAGCCTGGGGTGACAGCAGCGCGCAAACCGTGCTTCTTTATCCGGGAGACAGCCTTACGACGAATGACGCATTTTTTTACCCGGAGGTTGAGCAGCCGCAATTCCAGCTTGCGGGATACGACTTTTGGGATTCGAAGAATTCGACCCTTCCCGGCGACTCTGGTTTTTCAATCACAAATCAAGGAGCCCCGGTCCTGGCCGCGGGCGTTGGACAAGAGTCAGCGCCGATTGCCGCCTATGAAAAGCTGGCGGTGGAAAACTCTTCCTCCAATGTGTATGCCTACGTCGGGCAATATTTTGCCAGTGCCTATGAGATTGACAGCGATGGCAACATGACGACGAATCTCGCAGGCGTGCTTTCGCCATATGGCCAATTCTTTGCCACGGAACCGCGACAAGTGGCGTTGGTCACAATGCCGGACCCTGACACCGGAGAGCAAGGCACGGGCGTGGTTGACGTAATCGCTCTCGACGTTGACGCCAACCATGATGGAACGATGGATTTCAGCTTCACGGGGCCGGATTTTACCTCCTCAGATAATCCGTATCGTTTTTGGGTCAATGACGATCAGGACGAGGGTGACGACGGGGGAAACGGCGGCATCTCGACACCGGGCGATCCTCAGGCGGACGGAATCCGGCCTTCGGGCATTGATGATAACGATCAGCCGTTCTACACAATCCATGGCACGCGCGACCTGGTGGACTTTTTCCCGGTGTACGTGAATATTGCGAGTTTGTTCCAGAGCAACGCATTGAGCGGGGGCATCAGCTATAGCGACACGAACTGGCAATTTGTTTTGAGCCAGGGCGATGGGGCGTTACGATTCGCCTACACGGACTTGACGCCAACCAATTACATGAACTACCTGCGGGACATGCCGACGGCGACCAATCTGGCGGATGCGTCGGCCTTTGACATTGGCAATAATCCGGGAAGTGTTCATTTTCTGACCACGGTGAGCAACGCGGGGGTTTCGCTATCAAGATCATTTATCGGGGACATTGCGACAAACAACGGCGGCATCATTTTGATGGAGGCGTGGGAACCGACGACGCAGCCGCTGGTGCTGACGATTTATCACGGCACAAATCCGATTGCGCAAACGCAACTTGCGTTGAGCATTAGCGAAGTGGAGCAGATGTTTCGGCACAAGAACATTATGTTGCAGCCCGAGCCGGGCATGACGCCGGACCGTTTGACGGATGCGGACGTGCCCAATGAACCGTCCACCAGCGGGAAGAATTTCATATTCGTGGACGGCTACAATGTGAACCCGAACCAGGCCCGGGGCTGGGAATCGGATATTTTTAAGAGGATGTATTGGTCCGGCTCTCATGCAAAGTTTTACGGCGTGACCTGGGAAGGAGCCGACTCGCAGGTGGCTGATTCCGTCACCATTGACTATCAGACGAACGTGGTCAATGCCTTTAACACGGCTCCATTGCTTAACACTTTCCTCAACAGCTTGAGCGGCACGAACGTTGTGGCGGCGCATAGTTTGGGCAACATGGTGGTATTGAGCGCGCTTAACGACTATAGCAATCAAGACATCAACACCTGCTTCATGATTGACGCGGCGGTGCCAATGGAGGCGATTGACAGCGCGGCGGATTCCAGCGCCGATATGATTTCGTCTTCGTGGACCGGGTACAATGGCTACCTGTTGGCCAGTGGTTGGAACACTTTGTGGCCGTCAACCGATGCGCGCAGCACGCTGACGTGGAACGGGCGGCTGGCGGGCTTGCAGAATGCCAGTGTTTATAATTTTTATTCGAGCGGCGAGGAGGTGCTACGGGAATATACCGGCGGTTATCCGCCCTCTGAATTGGAAGGGGCGCTTAACCAAGCTGAATATTACCTTGCGACGACAATGCTGGACGCAGGCTTGCCCGCAGGCGATTACACTTGGGCGTGGCAGGAGATGTTAAAAGGACGGGGCGAGCTTGACTGGGTGTTTAGCAGCACGCATGGTGGCTGGAAGTTCAACACCAATGCGCCATATTCCTTCGTCACGAACGGCGTCATCACGCAGATACCGGACAGTCAGGCGACCCTGACACTCAGTTCGCAATTGCAGACCAATGCGTTTTTTGACGTGACTTCACCTAGTTTTGGGAATGCTGACCTGGCTCTATTTGGTTCCATCGGCAGCAGCTACGCCCAAGCTAATCAAAACCGCATCTTATCCGATGCCATTCCCGCCTTGACGTTGCCCGTTGGGGCAAACCTAGTTTCGATTCTTGGAGCATCTCACAACTTCGACATGAGCACATCTACGTTTGAAAATGGCTGGCCGGCGGTTAGGTTGCAAAATGGCACTGAAGGCAATAACTGGCATCATTCTGATTGTCGTCAGATTGCCTATCCTTTCACCCATCAACTTTTTGACGACATCGTAACCCTTGGAGGATTACAATAATATGAAAGCGTTGTTTAACCTGATCCTTCTGACAATAACCATAGGCTATGCTTCGGCGCAAACCGGACCTGCCCATGAATGGAAAGTAACCCTCAAAGTTGTTGATGACGCCGGCCAACCGGTTGTTGGTGCGAAAGTTTGGGTGAACTACCTGACTGCTCGGTTTATTGGCC
>JBOHXA010000314.1:0-4524 GCA_050737335.1 Limisphaerales bacterium
CATTCTGACCCTGGTCATTAATCGTCGCTGGGGCACTTTCACGGCCGCGTTGTCGGCGGCGGTCTGGGCGTTCCTCCAAAACGTGGATAATCCCCTCATCAACATGGCGCACGCGGGGGTCTGGGCCTGGGATGCGTTCATGCGCTTCCTGCTCATTGAATTTGTCGTGTTGTTATTGGAACGCGTTCGGGTTGAAATCAAATCCAGAAAGCCATCGAATGATTAGGAAATGAAATTTTCGATCATCACACCCAGCTTCCGAAATTCGGCCTGGCTTAAGCTGTGCATCGCCTCGGTGGCGGACCAGCAGGGTGTGGAAGTGGAGCACCTTGTCCAGGATTCATGTTCGGATGATGCCACGGCCGATTGGCTGCCCCACGATAAGCGGGTCAAGGCGTTCATTGAGAAGGATGCCGGCATGTATGACGCCGTCAACCGCGGCTATCGCCGCGCCACCGGCGATATCCTCGCCTATTTGAATTGCGACGAGCAATATCTCCCGGGCGCGCTCAAAACCATCCATGATTTTTTCGAAGCCCGGCCGGACGTCGAAGTTGCGCTGGCCCACAGCCTGATCGTGGACGCCCAGGGCAACTACATGTGCCATCGCCATTCGATGCTCCCGCACCCCCGCCATATCTGGTTCCGATTTCGCGTTCTGACCAGTTCAATTTTTGTCCGGCGCAAGGTCATCCATGAACGCGGTATTTTTTTCGACACCCATTGGCGTGACCTGGGTGATTTTCATTGGACCCGGGCGCTGATGCAAAACAAGGCGTCCATGTCCGTTTGCGATTCGATTGTGGCCACGTTTACCGACACCGGCGAGAATATGAACCTGAGGCCAAACGCCATTCGCGAGAAAGTCGAAACACAGGCAATGGCGCCAGGATGGATTCGGCTGTTAAAGCCTGTTTGGATTTTCAACCATCGCCTCCGTCGCCTGGCCGCGGGGCATTTCCGTTTGCGGCCGATGAGCTATGAGATTTACACCCTGGAAAGCTTGGCCAAAAGGGTCCGATTCGATGTGGCAAAACCAACTTCGGTTTGGTGGAACCGGATGTGAAAGAGACTTCGTCGTTTTCGAGTTCGCGTTACGAGTCCGGCCGCGGTCCGGTTGGAAGTTAGACAATGGCTACGTTTGTTTCGAACCCTTTTAAACCAATTTACACCTGGTTGAGAAATCATATACTATTGGATTGTGCTGGCTCAAAGGCGTCAACGCGTGGTTTGTGGAATGAGCGGAGGAGTCGATTCCTCCGCCACGGCGGCGCTTTTGCTTGAACAAGGCTACGAGGTCATCGGCATTACGCTCAAGCTTTGGCCGCAGGACTGCGTGAACCGCGCCGAGGACAAGTGTTGTGGTCCGCAGGCTGTGACCGACGCGCGGGCGGTGTGCCATGCATTGGGCATTCCCTATTATTTGATTGACGAGGCGTCGGAATTTCAAACGCACGTGATTCAATACTTTGCCGACGAATACAAAGCCGGGCGCACGCCAAATCCATGCGTTATGTGCAATCAAAATCTCAAGTTCGGACGCCTGATTGACCGGGCCGATCAACTCGGCGCCGATTTCATTGCCACGGGCCATTTCGCCCGCGTCGAGCGCGGCGCGGATGGCGTCCGCTATTTGCTCAAGCGCGGGTGCGACCCGCGCAAGGACCAGAGTTATTTCCTTTTTTCATTGCGACAGGACCAGCTTGCGCGCGCCATGTTTCCGCTCGGCGAAAAGAGCAAGAGCGATACTCGCGCCGTCGCGCGGCATTGCAACCTCAAGACGGCGGATAAGGAGGAAAGCATGGAAATCTGCTTTGTGCCGGACAAGGATTACGGAGCGTTTCTGCGGCAGGCAAACCTGGCCCAAAAGCATCGGGGCGAAATTGTAAATTTGCAGGGGCACGTGCTCGGCCATCATGACGGCATCGAGTTTTACACGATTGGCCAGCGACGCGGTCTGGGCATTACGACGCCCGATCCGGTCTATGTGGTCGAGTTGGACGCGCAAAATAACCGTGTGGTGGTGGGCGACGGCGCGGCGCTCGACCGCGGCGAATTCATCGCCGCAAACTGCAATTGGATTCCTTTTGACAGGCTGGCCGAACCGATCGAAGTGACGGCGAAAATCCGTTACAATCATCCCGGCGTTCCAGCGACCGTGACTCCCTCGGAAAACGGGCAGGTGACGGTAAAACTCCGCTCGCCGCAGCGGGCCATCACACCGGGCCAGGCCGCGGTTTTCTACCAGGATGACTTGGTTTTGGGCGGCGGCTGGATTGCGCGATCACTCTGATTCGGGATTGTCCGCAATTCCGTACGGCGGCCGCTGGTTCCCGCCGCTATCGCCGCGGCATCAGGTCCGAATGTTCCTTTTCATGTTTTCCGGCCGGGTTTTGCTGGTAAACTTCATCCCATGATTCGGAATATTATTTTCGATTGGTCGGGAACGCTTGTGGATGATTTGCCCGCCGTGCTTCAGGCGTCCAATTTTGTTCTGGCCCAGGCTGGCAAATCCGGGATGACGCTCGAAGAATTTCGCGCGGAGTTTTGCCTTCCATTCACCGATTTTTACAACCGGCACACGCCGGACGTGCCGATGGCGCAGCTTGAGGAGTGGTTCCATGCCGAATTTAAACGCGCCCAAACCTCGGTGTGTGAATTGCCGTATGCGCGGTTGTTCCTGGAGTTCTGCCGGGAAAACCATTTGCGGCTTTTTCTTTTGAGCAGCGTCCACACGGACCATTTCCGTGCGCAATGCGGCGTTATTGGCTTCGATGCTTTTTTGGAGAAGCACTATACAAACGTTTGGGACAAGCGCCAAAAAATCCTTGAGATTCTCCGCGAAAATCGGTTGGTCCCCGACGAAACCCTCTTTATCGGTGACATGCAGCATGACATCGAAACCGCGCGGCATGGCAGAGTGCATTCATGCGCCGTGTTGACGGGCTATAATACGCTGGAACAACTGCGTGGCGCCAAACCTGATTTAATCGTCGAACACCTGTCAGAATTGCGGGACATCCTTGAAAAAAATGATTTTCATTTAAAAAAGCCCGCGGCGTCCGGCGCCACCGACGTCCGGGAGCCTCCGCTGGCCACCGTCGGCGCGCTCATTTTCAATTCCAGAAATGAAGCGCTGATGATCCGGACGCACAAATGGTCGAACCTGTGGGGCATCCCCGGCGGGAAAATTAAGTTCGGCGAACGCTCTGACGCCGCCTTGCGGCGGGAAATCCTCGAGGAAACCGGCCTCAGGATTTCAGACATTCGGTTTGCGCTCGTGCAGGACTGCATTCACTCGAAGGAGTTTTATCGTGACGCGCATTTCGTTCTGCTGAATTACACGTGCCGTTGCGCGGGCCGGAACCCGCGGGTGAAACTCAATGAGGAAGGACGGGAATTTCAATGGGTTAAGCTGGCTGAAACGAAAAAGCTCAAGCTGAATCGGCCGACCCAGGTGCTCGTCCGGGTTGTGCTGAAAGAGCGACGGCGTAAAGATAAAATGGGGCAGTCCGACCCGGAAAAATTCCGACGAAACCAAAAGCGTCGGCGAATCGAATAAAGCAGTTCATGTTTTGGTTTGCGAGGCATTCGCTCTGGCCCCGAAAATTGTTACGCTTTAGCCATGGCAGAGGTTGGTCAATGGCCTTTGTACTCAGGACTGGAGTCCCGCCTGGGAATTCGCCCGGCATAGCGTGGCGTCCTCAATTCAATTCGTGGGGCCCGGACGATTTAGGGGCAAAGGCCCATGGCCATGAGTGTCCCGAGTATGCGTTCAATTATTCCTGATAAACATGGCGGTTCCAAGAATATCGTCCTGATGAAGTATTTTTTTTAGGGCAAAACCTTGAACGGATAACAACCCCGTGATTTCTTCAAGGCCTACAGTGCGCTTGTGCCACTCAATTAGGATGGTCCTGACCCGACGCATAAACTGCTGTTCATTTTGGAAAAATTCTCTTTCTGATCCTTCAATGTCGATTTTTAACAGATCGCAAGGCGCATCTCCGAAACGCTTGCTCCAGTTTTCCTCGACGTCCACGCAGGGCACCTGCACGCGTGTCCAGGAATCGGCCGATACGTCCTGCTGTGGAGTTGCCGTCGAACAAACGTTGGACCTGTTATACACGAAGAATGGTTTCATCCCTTCCTTTGGCAAACCGGCCAAGCCGTGCAGCGCATGGACGTCAAGCAAGTTATTTTGTTGGATATGCCATCGCGCATCTTCCACAGCTTCTGCGTTGGCGTCCACCATTAGTCCCTTCAGCCGGGTATCTTTTAACTGGTAACAGAGCCAGCAGGTAAAATAGCCCACGTTGCAACCAAGGTCTGCAAAAGTGTGAATACCGGCCGGGGTATCTATAATGGTGTAAAGCGCATTTTCGTCAAACATCTCCGCAGACAGCCCAAGGCTTTCAACCCTTCTGGCCCGGTATCGTATGCCGCCCGGAAGCGACCTTACAACCGGAAAATGACGCAGCCAAAAGTTGACAGGCACGTGTAAGCGCAGCGTCCGGACCATGT
>JBOHXA010000315.1:0-14832 GCA_050737335.1 Limisphaerales bacterium
TTCGTAAATTGTCCTTTTCACCGTATTTGATTGCGTCGGATGTTTTTATCGGACATTTGGCGGCCTGCAAGCTCGCAACATACTTCCCCTTTTTACTTCTAGGGTGGTGATGCGGTTTGCATTCGGACGAGCGTATAGGAGGCTTTTGACGTGCTGTTTGCTTTTGGACGGCTTTTGGCCTTGTCAGGTTGCCTCTGCGCTCTAGCGCCGCGCGGCGCACCGTGATTGCGTGCCCCTAGTAACGACCCCCACGCAATCACTTTGGCGGTTCGCCTGTCCCGTCCCTTTCGTCCGTGTCACTGGACACTTTGGCTTTTTGGGGTATTTTATTCTTGATTTGGTATGGCTGATAATCAAAACACCTTGGCGGAAGGTTCCAAGCCTGTTTCGTTTTCAGATGCCGCCCGTTTTCTCGGCGTGGACGTGTTCACTTTTTATTCAATCGTTCAGCGCGAGGAAATCCCCTCATTTTTCGGCCCATCGGGTGAATTTGTCGTTTCACAGGCCGATCTGGACAAACTCATTGCCAAAGCAGAGGCACCATGTTGAAACGCGACGGCAAATTCATTGAACGGCAGAGCGTGCCCGGCACTTCCCAACGGCTAACCGATACCGAACTGGCCGCTTACAACGCCGCTTTTGCCACCATTGAGCGGGATTATCGGCAAATTGAGGACATCAAAGGCCAATTGGAGCGGCTTGACCAGCTTCCTCTGGAAAAGGCCGACTCAAAATCTTTGGAAACCGTGACCGCAAACGGGAAGAACTGGAACGCGCACGCGGCCTTGGTGAACCTGCCCAAGAGTGAAATTTTGCTTTGTCACGACCCGAAAGCAGACCAATGGGCGGTTGTTCAGCGGCACAATACTGCCGGACGCTACGCGCAGGCCCACGGTGAGGCGTCCGTCCTTTTGACGGGCAACTCAGCCCGTGAGGTGGTTGACGAGTATTCCAGCCAAGCCAATCACACGTTGCGATTCATGGCCCGCAACCTTACGGCCCAGGCGCAAGGCGTTGTTTGGGAAAAGTATCCTGATAACAACCCAAGCCAGGTCATGCACGCCATTTCCGAGCGTTGCGCCTTGGCGGTGGACAATTCCCAAACCTTGGAGCAACGCCAAGACCTTGACCGTAGCATTAAACAATCACGAGGAATGAGCATTTGACGTATGCCTTTTGACAGCGATGCCATTTTCAGCCAGCAGAAAGCCGACCGTGAGCGGCGGGAAAGATTTCTTGAACTTGAACGCTATCTGAACATGCGGCACTTGCCAGCCCGCATGACCAGCGAAGAAGTTGCCAAATTTTTCAGAATGGCACCGCATGATATTCCAGTGCTTGTCGCCCACGGCCTGTTAAAGCCGCTAGGCGAGCCGCTTCAAAGTTCGGTTAAATACTTCGCCACGGTGGTTATTAAGGGCTTGTGCGAAAACGTTGAATGGCTGCACGAGGCCACCAAAATTCTGCAAGGGCACTGGGTAGCAAAAAATGCCCGCAGGTCCGACAATTCTCCCCAGCCGGAAAAACAGCAGGCTTCATCTCGCCGTTCTCCTACTGCGCGGGCGACTGCAAAGTAGCTTCGCCTTACTTGATCCTTCCCGTTTACATTGAATTTGGCGGACACCAGCGGACACCAAAACGGACACCAAACGAGTTAAAAACCGTTAAGTTGGGTTACGTCGAATTAACTTGATTTCCTAATGAAATCAGGCATATTTGCACTGTAACGGCGAGGAAAAATGGCCGATTCCGACCCTCGCCTCCAATTCCAAGCTGCTGAAAGGCAAAGAGTTGCAGAACCCAGAGGAGGCCAGTGCCAGTGAAATCATTACCGGGCTAATAATCAACAACTACTCCGGTAAAACCCGGCAATCACTCGCGACGACGGGATTCGCAGTCCGTTTGGTGTGCCTGACACACCCAAACCCGCGTTCAACCTCATAGCTTGCCTGCGCAATTTGGTGAATAATATCCGCAGTTTGGCGTTGTTCGGGCAGCGGACCCGGCAGTATCATTCCCCAAGGTCCCAACATGACTGTCTCACGTTTTTTCTTCATCTAAATATTTGAAAAGAACCGCCAACAAAATTCCGCTGATAGGTTTATTCGTAGAATCCTCCCGGTCATCCGGGCGGGCTTTGTTGACCGGCATTGTTAAATACGCGCAGCATTATGGGCCCTGGTCGTTTTATTGGGAACCGGGCGGTCTGGAAAAGGCCTGGCCAAAACTGCAGACGCTCGACATTGACGGAATTATTCTTCGGGACGTGGACAAGTTGGAGGAAGCCCTTGCTTTAAAAATCCCGGCCATTGTGGTCGGGCACAGTAAAACGGAGATTCCTGATTTGGTAAATGTAGTGACCGACTCCCGGGCCATAGGCAAGATCGGCGCCGAACATTTGCTGAGCCTGGGATTGAAGCATTTCGCCTACTGTGGCTATGGCAGCGCCTCGCCGGGTTCTAAAACCGAATTATTTGTATGGTCCGAAGGCCGGCAGGCGTCGTTTCAACAGCACCTGAAGCGCGTGGGTTTCGAAGTGAATGCCTATTGCGCATTATCCGCCGCGACGGATGTCTGGCCGCAGGAGCGGCATAAAATGGCGGATTGGCTGCAGTCTCTGCCCAAACCCGTGGGTGTAATGGCATGCAACGACGATTGCGGACAACAGGTTCTTGAAGCCTGCAAATTGGCGAATCTGTCCATACCGGATGAAGTCAGCGTCCTTGGGGCGGACAACGACGAACTGATCTGCGGCCTCTCCTCGCCTCCCATGTCCAGCATCGCCATCAACTTCGAGCGCGCCGGTTACGAGTCGGCGCGCACGCTCGACGATTTGTTACGCGGGAAAAAGTCGGCACAGTCCAAAATTACCGTAACGGCAACGCACGTAGTCGTGCGGCGTTCAACGAATTATATGGCTATTTCCGATGTGAACCTGCAAAAGGCCTTGCAATTCATCCGCGACCATATTCGTGAAAACATCCGGGTTTTGGACGTGGCGCGCGCCGCAGGCTTGTCGCGCCGGACCCTGGAAATCAAGTTTCAGCGGCAAATGAATTCCTCCGTTCACGACTATATCAAACGCGTGCGAACAGACCAGATTATGCGCCTGCTCGTGGAAACCGATCTACCGATTGGACAAATCGCGGAATCTTTGGGCTTTTCCGATATCCAGCATTTTGCCCGATACTTTAGCGCGGGAACGCAAATGAGCCCGCTGGCTTATCGCAGAAACTTCGGCAAATAGACGAACTTATTCGCCCCAAACAACTTTGCGCAAAATGGCGGAAGTTTTGCGCAAATCGGCGTTGTTGGCAATGGGCCCGGATGTTACATAAGGCAAAGCCTTGTTCAGATCATCCCTGAAACGAAGTTCATTTAGAGGTTCATCCGCAGTCGAAGCAGGCATGCTTTCTGAACGAAGAAACTTTTTGAGCTTTTTTGTGACAAATTTAAAGCAATTTGAAGTTTGGTTTATCACCGGCAGCCAGCATCTCTATGGAAGCGGAACCCTAAAACAGGTTGAGACCCACTCGAGGGAAATTGCCTCCTCGCTGGGAATGGCGGAATCCATTCCGATCAAATTGGTGTTCAAGGCGGTCATGAAGACGCAGGAGGAAGTTTCCAGGGTTTGCATCGAGGCGAACAGTTCGCCCGGTTGCATCGGTTTAATCACCTGGTGCCACACCTTTTCACCGTCCAAGATATGGATCAACGGTTTGAAAATATTGCATAAGCCGTTGCTCCATTTGCACACCCAATATAACCGGGACATTCCATGGTCCACGATGGACATGGACTTCATGAATTTAAACCAGTCCGCGCACGGCGACCGCGAGCATGGCTTTATCATGAGCCGGTTGCATCTGAAGCGCAAAGTCGTCGTCGGTTTTTGGCAGGATGAAACCGTGCGCGAACAGATCGGCGCATGGTGTCGCGCGGCGGCGGCGTGGAGCGACTGGCAGGGAGCCCGGTTCTGTCGCTTTGGCGATAATATGCGCGAGGTGGCCGTGACCGAGGGAGATAAAGTTGCCGCGCAAACGGAATTTGGCTTTTCGGTCAACGGCTATGGCGTGAGTCACTTGGTTCAGGCGATTGAGCGTATTGATGACGCCCGGATTGACAGCCTGATCAAGAGCTACTCATCGAGCTATACTCTCGGCACAGGAGCCAGGGACAAGGCATCGCCCGCCAGCGCTGTGCGCGAGGCGGCCCGGATAGAGCTTGGGTTGCGAGCTTTCCTGGCCCATGGCGGATTTAAGGGATTCACGACGACTTTTGAAGATTTGCACGGTCTGGCGCAGTTACCGGGACTGGCAGTTCAGCGCTTAATGGCGGAAGGCTATGGGTTTGGGGCGGAAGGCGACTGGAAAACCTGCGCCTTATTGCGGGCATTTAAAGTTATGGCCTCCGGCCTGGATGGCGGAACTTCATTCATGGAGGATTACACGTACCATCTGGACCCGAAAGACCCCAAGGTTTTAGGTGCGCACATGCTCGAAGTTTGCCCAAGCATCGCCAAAGGTAAGCCCTCCCTGGAAGTCCATCCCCTGGGCATAGGCGGCAAAGCCGACCCGGCACGGTTGGTTTTCGATGCCAGCCCTGGACAGGCCATCAACGTTTCCCTGGTGGATATGGGGAACCGTTTTCGATTGATCCTGAACGAGGCGACCGTGGCGCCGCCGGACAAGCCCTTAAAAAAACTTCCGGTGGCGCGGGCGATATGGCGATGCAAACCCGACTTTAAGACAGCCGTAGCCGCCTGGATTTACGGCGGGGGCGCCCACCACACCGTATTCACCCAGGCCGTCAGCATTGAAATGGTTGAAGACTTCGCGAGGATAGCCGGCGTTGAGTTGTTGATTATAAACGAAAAGACAACTCTCCGGGATTTTCAAATGGAATTGCGCAACAACGAACTCTACTACGGCTTGCGTAACGGCTTGGCCGGGTGAATCAATCCTGATAGATCATGAAGTTTCGCCGCATATCAATTTTTGCGATGTTGGCCCTCCTGGCGCTGGTTTCGGGCGGCGGCGTTCAAAAACAAAAAAGGCTGGCTGTGCAACCCCGTCAACGCGCAGGCGGAAGCAAATGCAGGACTAGAGGCTGCTCTTGGTTCCAATTAAGCTTCCACATCTGTCCCACATTCAGAAGATGACATGCGATTGAACTGTTTCATCCCCGAACGCCACCGATTGGCCCCCGTTGCCGCATCGCTCGCAATGTTTTGCGGCGCGGCCTTCAGCCTCGCCGCTGCTGACACGGATCCGGCCGCCGTTTCGCCCGATACCAATCTGTCACCGCGCGAACAACAGATTATTGGTTCCCTTCGGCCATATCTGCCAACGCAATTGCGACGTGCATCTCGATCGCTGGACCCGCTTCCTCCGGGATGAGCAGCTTACGTTGATGTCGCTCTGGGCCTTCACCCCGCCACCCTGATGGTTGGAGCGAACTTGCCCGACAATGACGCTTGGACCACCGCTTTGCTTTCGAACCCGGAGGTTCTGGCGGTAGATCAGGATTCCTCCGGGCAACAAGCGCGCCAGCATGGGTTTACATCCTCGGCCTCCGGAATCTGGACAAAGAAATTGAGGGACTGGACGCTCGTGGCAGGGTTTTTCAATCGCACGGAACACCCGCTGGAAATTGATTATCCGTGGCACCTGCCCGGTTTCACGCATGCTCGGTGAGTGCGCGATCTGTGGATCGGACAAGACCTGGGTAACCAGCAAAAATTCCTCGCGCAACTGCCTCCGCATGGCCGTCTCCTGGTGCGGGTGCGATGACAGGCTGATAAGCCGCGTGGTTGGGAATACGCAAATTGGCGAGAAATATGCGCAAAACGGCGTTGTTTCGGTCTCGCTTTCTGTGCTAAAGTCGCTTCAAATCACGCGCCAACTGATAACATCCGTATGATTAGATGTCTTATGAACGAGAACAGGTTTACAAATCGAGATCGTTGCCTCTTCGCCTTTACACTGATTGAGTTGTTGGTCGTCATCGCCGTTATTGCAATCCTCGCCGCAATTCTGCTTCCCGTTTTGTCAAAAGCAAAGGACCGCGCCCTTCGCGCCTCTTGCATGAGCAACCTGCACCAGCAAGGCTTCGCCTTTACGATTTACTCAGGCGATGATAACAACAATTACCCCGACTTGAGATATGCTCCTTACTCTCGGGCGCCTTCCGCCGTGGCCGGGGTCTGGCCGTGGGACATCGCCACCAACTTTACAACCATGATGATCAACTATGGATGTACTCGGAGTGTTTTTTATGATCCGGCTTATGCCCAGTTCAATTGTGATCAAACCTGGAATTTTTTCAATACCGGCCAAGGCGGTGTCGGCACCGGCGGTTCTGGTCTTTTCCGGATTCTGGATTATGTCTATTTGCTGCCTGGCGCTGGAGCGAATGCGGGCGGAGTTTCAGAAAGCTCGTACTGGAAAACCAACTCACTTCCGCAGCCCGGGCAACCCTCGCCTGTGGACGAGGAGCTTGTTTGCGACGTGGTCATATACCAAACCAGCCCCACTCCAAGTTATGCAAATATTTCGGTTGGCGGATTGCTCAATTTAAAGCCGCCTGTATTCCAACGCACTTCCCATCTGGAAGGCAACATTCCCGCCGGCGGAAATATATTGTTCGAGGATGGTCACGTAGGATGGCGGCAATGGAGGGTCATGTACAATAACGGCAAGCCAAAGCAATATTTCGGAGACAATCCGCTTTTCTTTTTCTAACTTGAAACAATTATCGCGGCAGCCTCCAGCGCCGTCGGCTGGGCCGGCAATTGCTTGTGCCGTCGGCTGTCCCGGTTAATATGTGGCCGAAATCCACGATGAAAAGAATAAATATTCTCCTGCTGGCGTTGGTTCTTGCCGCCTTGTTTCAAGGTTGCGGAAATAACAACAAATCAGCCAATTCAGTCCCGCAGAAGGAATTGCGGCTGGCCTTTGTCGCCAATAATCCCAACGATTTTTGGTCCATCGTCCATTTGGGCTGTGATTCGGCCGCCCGCCAGCTTGGCAATGTGGATTTGGATTTTTGCGTTCCTCCCACCAACACCGTGGCGGCGCAGGAGGAAATTGTAAGCAACCTCGTCGCCAACGGCATAGACGGCATCGCCATCAGCCCCATTGATTCCGCCAAGGAGACGGATTTTTTGGCGGCCATTCCCAGCAATGTGCTTTTGGTGTGCGCGGACAGTGACGCGGAACACACCCGGCGCGCGTGTTATATCGGCTCGGACAATGTTGCCGCCGGGGAACAGGCGGCTGAACTCGTTAAAGCCGCGCTGCCCCGGGGCGGCAAAATTCTTTTATTGGTCGGCTATCCAAATGCCCAAAATGCCAGGGAACGTATTCAGGGAATCAAAGCCGCGCTAGCTGGCTCAAACATCGAAATCCTCGGCACCCTGGCCGATCAAAGCAGCCCAGCCAGGGCGCAGGCAAACGCGGAAAACGCAATGAATCAGTATCCCGGCCTCGCGGGTATGGTTGGCCTTTACGACTACGACGGGCCGGCCATCCTGGCAGCCGTCCGCAAGGCTGGAAAGACCGGCAAGATCAAGATCGTTTGCTTTGATGACGATAGCCAGACCCTGGACGGGGTCGCCGCCGGCGACATTTTCGGAACGGTCGTCCAAAAACCGTTTCCCATCGGGCATCAATCCATCACGTGGATGGGTGAATATCTCCGAAGCAACAAATCCGAGTCGTCGGGCGATAAAATATTGTTCACCACCCACACCGTCACCAAAGATAACGTGGCTGATTTCGAAGCGTCGCGGAAAAAGATCCTGCTTCAGGAGTGAGATTGAAAAGAAGATGCGCTTTCATCGCCGTCGGCGCATGATGCACTGGGCTGCGCATGCTGTTGCCCTGCGCGCAACGTTTTCGATTTTCCCGCCAGTAAAAGCATTCGCAAAATGGCGAGTTTTTAACGCAAAGTGGCGTTGTTAAGGACATGGCTTCTCTGCTAGACTCTTGCAAAATCCAGACCGCTTTGTGCAATTGCTTTAAACAGATTCAAGTAAACCTATGGCTTGCGCCAAATTTGGAACCTTTGCCCAAAAAATCTCGAAATTGCCTCCCCGGGTGATTATCCGCGCGTTAGACCGGGAATGCGATCTTCTACGCCAAAATCTCGCCGCTTCCCCGGATGGTCTGCCGGAGCACGCGTATTCGATTCTCTATTTCAAAATATTTGTGCGCGCAGCCAAACTGGGCGACGTCCTCGATTTGACCATCCAATTGCCCGCCGATGAAGTCGAGTTTTTTCAAAAAACAACCCGTCGGCTGGTGCGGGTCCAGGAATTGCCCTTGTCGGCTTTGGACCACTTTCACTCCACTTTCAAGGTTACGGACAAGGTCCGGAATATTCATATGCGAAGGAACTTATGAAAGACTTTGATTTTAACAGTGTCCGGGATTTACCATCAGACCAAGCTTCAAGAAATTCGCAAAATGGTGTTTTTTTAACGCAAAATGGCGTTGTGACTCATTTAAATATTAGATAACATTGAGAATCGCCTGACTGTATTTGTTCACAAGAACCAGACCTATATCACTATGAAATTGACGACAGTTTTTTCCCAAATCCTATGCGGAATCACGGTTGCCATAACCGCTAACGCCCAACAAACCCTGACGTGGGATCCGGGCTCAAGTGGGGGATCAGGAGGCACAGGCACGTGGGATTTCAATACCACCGCTGATTGGTATAATGGAACCAGCGACGTGACCTGGCTCGATAATTCCGTGTTTGGCGCCAACACGGCCATCTTTGGAGGAACCGCGGGAACGGTTACGCTCAATGGCAGTCTGAGCGCCTCGAACCTGCAATTTACCACTGCCGGCTATACGCTCAGCGGCTCGGGGACATTGACACTGGGCGCCGGGGGAATCAACGGCAGCAGTCTTGGCGGCGGAACAACCACAATCGGTGTCACGCTGGCACTGCCCCAGGCGCAGCAGCCCTGGCAAATCGGATCGGGGGGAACGCTTGCCATCAACGGTACAATTAATCGAAGTGTGGGAGCGGCCGTTGACTTTTCTCCAACCGGCGTCACAACTGCAACCTTAACGAACGACGCTACCGGCGTCATCGGCGGATGGGCCACAGTGGGCGCTATTAGCTCGACGACAACCGGGGACTGGGCGGTCACAAATAGTGGCGGCGCCATCACCGCCTATACGGGTTATACCGACCAGTCATCAGCAGGCGGCACAAGTCCCAATTTATCCGGCGTTTCTTCTCAAAACTGGTTCTGTGGCGATCAAAGCGGCGCGAATAATTGGATTACCACCCTTACCAACTCAGTCACGATCCATTCTCTGGTCCAAATGGGCGATGTGCAGTTTAACAACGGCGTTACGTTTACACTCGGCGACGGCGGGTTGCTGCTGCGCGGCGCGACCAGCCGCTGGTTGCTCAACGTATCCGGCAGCCCCAATTCTTCATTTTTGACTTCCGGAGCCAGTACTGGTGAACTGTTCGTTGACGTCCCCGGCGGTTCGGACAATAACTGGACCATTTGGCCAATCATCGAGAATAACGGAGCGACTCCGGTGGTCCTGGTGAAAAACAGCGCCGGTCTGTTGAAGCTGGGCAATATGAATACCTACACCGGCGACACCATTGTCAATGCGGGCATACTGTGCGCGACGGCAGGCTCGGAATATGGGTTTGGAAATGCGCCGACCGGGATTATCACTCCGTTTGGCCTGGGAACAATCACAATGAACAATGCCGCCAAATTGGAATTGGGAATAAACGTCGGCAATGCCTTCGGAGAATATGATTATACAAACCCAATTATTGTTAACAGCGGTACGATCCTCGAAGTTGACGGATTTCAGCACTTGAAAGGTCAAGTAACTGTCGGATCCGGCGGAGTTTCCCTGGGCGCGACCTACGATAACAAAACGGACGGTCTACTCAACGGCTTTGCCAAGGGTATATTTGTGGATAGCCCTGTGGTCGGCAATGGACCAATCACGGTTGAGGACAGCGGCATAGAAACCGTCAACCCCTGGGACAGCTCAACGGTCTATTTCACGGCGCCAACGAATACCTATTCCGGCACAGTTACCGTAAACACCTGGCCCAATGAGGGAGGATCCTATCTCTTCCTGACAGGAACGGACGCCCTGGCCAGCGCCACCGTCAATGTGATCGGAGATAACAGCGCCGGCAGCGGCCGCTTTGGCGCGTCTGGCCTCATTTTTGGCTCAGGCACAAACCTGGACGGGGTCGGCTATGCCACTATAGGCGCCCTTTCAGGAACAGGCGACATCGGCCTGTACGATACTTTGGTCTCGTCAAGCTCCAGTGGCTATTCGGTCGGCAATCCATTCGCGCTGACCGTCGGCAACAATAACGCCAGCACCACTTACTCCGGCGCGCTGGGCGGCGGCGGCAGCTTGACAAAGGTCGGCACGGGCACACTGACCTTGTCAGGAACAGAAACCTACACGGGCAATACGACGGTGAGCCGTGGAAAACTGGCGCTGACCAGCGCCTTCCTGGACTCCACAAATATAGTAATTGGCTCCGGCGCGATACTCGACGTCTCCGCCCTTGGGTCGGTAACTTTGGCTCCCGGGCAGAATCTGCTTGGCGCGGGTACTGTCAATGGGTCGGTCACTGCAAATTCTGGATCAGAAGTCTTCGCTGATAGCGGCGTTCCTTATGGAACCAATGTGTTCACCGGCAGTTTGACTTTGAACTCAGGAGCGTTGGTTCATCTCTCCGTTGGCACAGTCGCCCCCGGTCCTAACGATCTTATTACAGTAGGCGGGACCGTAACCGCAAATGGCAATGTTATCCATATCAGCGCTCCCACTACCTCGGCGAGCCTCCAGGCCGCGGATTATACCCTGGTCACCTCCGCTAATCCAATATCCGGCGCCTTTGCCGCCGCGCCATCCTGGGACGTGGCGCCAGTCAACGCCGGCAATTTCTCAATTGTGACAAGCGGCAATACAGTCACGCTGCATTATACGGCTGCGACATCCCCGAGCGGCGGAGGCGTGGCCACGCCCAATCCGGCTGGCCGCAACCAAAACGTGTTGATTACAGTCACGGCCACCAATGGAACCGGCGGCACGGTGAATAGTGTCGTGGTGAATGCCACGCCGATTGGCGGCTCCGGCAGTCTCCCATTGGTTAGCGCCGGTGGAAACGTCTGGACCAACTCTGTCGCCGTTGCGCCCGGCACCCCGGCCGGAGGCGTGACATTGGTGGCAACAATTACCGACACCGCTTCATTGAATGGCATCGTCAATATTCCTTTGACGGTGGCCGTGGCGAACGATGTTTGGAACGGCGCGGGCGCAAATGCCAATTGGAGCACCGGCTTGAATTGGACCAATAAAACGGCGCCCGGCTACGTGGGCGACAGCATTGAATTTGACGGCACGTCCCAATTGTCGCCGAATATGGATAACAACTATACAATCACCGCGCTGCTGTTTGACCCGGGCGCGGGCGCCTTTAATATCGGCGGTGGTAACACGCTTACGCTGACGGGAACAGGTCCTATTACTGTCAATTCTGCGAATCTTGAGACGCTGAACGTCACGCTCGCTAATTCAGGCGGCGGTGTCACCAAGTTAGGCAACGGCGTCCTGAACCTTACCGCAAATGAAACATATTCCGGACCCACTATTGTAAACGCCGGTGTGTTAAATATATCGGGTCAAATTGCCAGCACGACGAATGTTATTTTGGGCAACCTTGCCGGTGACGCCGTCCTGACGTTGTCCGGTTCAGTTTCGGTTAATCCCTATAATATTTTGGTTGGCAACGCTAACAATTCAGTTGCCGCCATTTACCAAAATGGGGCAAATGTATCCGCGACCGCGGACACGGCCTACGACAGTCTTTCGCTCGGAAACATGGCCGGTTCCATCGGCTATTACGATGCCAACGGCGGGTCGTTGACGGTGAGCGGTGTTGCGGTCGGCGGCGAGGATAACAATGGCGTTTCCAGCACCTTCGGGGCGCCCGCCGGAAATGGCATCATGGATATCACAGGCGGCGCCTCGGTGAATGATATCGGTTGGTTTGTCATGTCGCGCAATGCAAACGCGGAAATAGCCATTCTGAATATGTATAGCGGCTCCCTGACGTATGCCGGCGGAGGTATCGTTTGTAATTGGGGCGGTGGACAGACGAGCATCATCAACGTCATGGGCGGCACCATCCAACCTCCTTTTCTCGGCACGCAAGGCGTCGGCTTGGGCGGCAATACCAGCGGCATTTTGAACCTCAATGGGGGTCTGTTGCAGGCTTTCGTTGTCGGAGGCAACTTCGGAGGCATTGGCGGTCAAATCAACTTTAACGGCGGAACGCTTCAGGCAAACGCCAACAGCACAGGCTTCATTAGCGTAAATGCGGCCACGGTCTATAATGGCAACGCGTTAATTGATAACAATGGATATGCTGTAACGGTGTCCCAACCATTGCTGGCGCCTTCGGGCAATGGTGTTTATGGAATTACCTCATTCACCGGAGGGGCCGGGTACATTGCCCCGCCAATTGTGACTATCGTTCCCGGAACCGGTGATACGACCGGTGCCGGTGCGACGGCGATTGCCCAGATCAACCCTGTCACTGGCGCCGTGACCAATGTAGTGATTACTTCCCCGGGGCAGAATTACACCGCCGCGCCCGCTTTTGTGCTCACCGGCGGCGGGGCAACGATTCCCGCGACGATTACCGGCGCCGCTCCTGCGAATAACACCAGCGGCGGCCTGATTGCGTTGAGTTCCGGCGGCGGCGGCACTTTGACCCTGTCCGGCGTCAGCACGTACAGCGGCAGCACCATGGTCAGCGACGGCACACTGGCGCTCGCCCCGGGAGGCTCCATCAATGATTCGACCAATATCTATACCCAAAGCGGGGCCGTGTTTGATGTCTCCGCTTTGAGCGGCTATGCCTTGGATGGCGGCCAGACCCTGTCCGGCCTCGGCAATGTCAATGGCAACGTCAGTGCCGCCCCCGGTTCATTTGTTTCGGCCGGCATTCCTGGCACCCCTGGCGTCAACACCTTCAACAACAATCTGACGCTGGCCTCCGGCGCCGAGGCTTCGCTGGCCCTGAGCACAACCTACAATGGAAATAATGACCAGATAATCGTCAACGGCTCATTGGCCGCCAACAACAATGTCATTCACCTCAGCGCGCCAGGCACTTCCAGCAGCCTCGATACGACGGCGGATTATGTGCTGATCACCGCCTCCGGCGGCGTTACCGGCAGTTTTGCCAGCGCCCCCGTATGGGACGTGGCGCCGATGAACGCGGGCCATTACACCATCGTCACCAGTGGCAACACGGTGAACCTGCATTATAACGCATCGGTTACCGTCCCGACCGTCACTGCCGCGGCCAGCCCGGCGACGCTGTTGCGAAACCAGCCAATGCTTATCACCGCCAACGTGACCCCCGGCAGCGCCAGCATTGCAACGGTGACGGTTAATCTTAGCTCGCTTGGCGCCTCCACGGTCGCGCTCGTGCAGTCCAATTCGAGCAGCCTCTACACAAATACAGTCGCCGTTCCCGCATCGGCCTCTATTGGCAATGACATGGTGACTGTGACCGCCACAGACAGCGCCAACAACAGCGGATCCACCGGCGCTCCTCTGACGATCATTGCCGGCAATGACGTCTGGAATGGCGCGGGCGCCGATGCCAATTTCAGCACGGCCCTCAACTGGACCAACAAGCTGGCGCCGGGCTATATCGGAGATACCCTGGAATTTGCCGGCACGACGCAGTTGTTGCCCACCTTGAGCACGAATTATACGGTGACATCGGTCAAGTTTGACACCAACGCCGGCAGCTTCGACATCGGCGCCATCAACAGCGGCACATTGACGCTGAGCGGCGCCGGTTCGATTGTAAATAACTCGGCCAACAATCAGACGCTGAACGTGACCGTAGCCGATTCCGGCGGCGGGCTTGTCAAGTCCGGCGGTCCAGTTACCCTGAGTGGCAATAATGCCTATACCGGGCCTACCGTAGTCCAATCGGGAACGCTCAATGTCCCGGGCGGAATCATAGCCAGCAACGCCTCGACAGTAGTTGGAAGTTCGGCTGGGAACAGCGTGCTCAACGTGTCCGGCAACGTCGCGGCTTACGCGCTGCTGGCCGGAAATTCTACCAACGCCGCGGGCGCGGTTTATCAAAATGGTGGAAACCTGTGGGTTGATGCCGCCAGCGGGGTTGATAACTTGTGCCTCGGCAACGTCCCCGGCTCCTACGGTTATTATGATGCCATTAATGGCACCGCGACACTCTACGGCGTTTCCATTGCCGGTGAAGACAACAGCGGAACCGGCAGCACGTTCGGAATGGCCGGCAATGGAATCATGGACATCAATAACGGCGCCACGGTCAACGACACCAGCTGGTTCGTGATGGCCCGCAACAATAACAGCACCAACGGAAACGAGGTTGCCATTCTCAATGTGTATGGCGGTTATCTGACCTATGCGGGCGGCGGCCTTGTCGGTCCCTGGGACACCGGAGAAAGCGCAATCATCAACGTCATGGGCGGCGTGGTGTCCAATACTGCCGCGGTCGGTGTGTACCTCGGGAATGTCGGTTATGACGGCATCCTCAATCTAAACGGAGGGACTCTCCAGGCGAGCGTCGTCCAGGGATACAATGGGCCATCGTATTCGCCGGTGAGTTACGGTCAACTAAACTTCAATGGTGGAACGCTTCAGGCCAGCGCGGCCAGCAGTTCGTTCATCATGGTAAATGGCGCTACGATCTATGGCGATGGCGCGACAATCAATAATAACGGTTATGGCATTACCG
>JBOHXA010000316.1:0-1777 GCA_050737335.1 Limisphaerales bacterium
GAAAAAGCGTTCGATTTTGCCTTTGGCCGCACCGTCTCTGACCGGCGTGTGGTGCAGGAGACAGCCGACGCGGGCGCAGATTTGGAGGATTTCCTTGGACGAATAGATGGAACCATTGTCCACGTAGAGCGCGTGCGGCACCCCGCGTTTGTAAAAGGCGGCGCGGAGCGATTCGATGAGCGTATCCACGTTCTCCACCGGGAAGAATTGGCCGTGGCAGCAAACCCGCGACGCATCATCAATGAACGCGATGAGCCGCGTCTGCACCGGCGAGCCATTGATGTGGGCGTGCGGACCATAGAGCGTGTCCGCCTGCCACATTTCATTGGCGTGTGACTTGGCGAAGGCCAGCCGGTGCTTGTTGGTGCTGTCCCGGTCGGGTTTGAGCATTTCAAATTGGTTGACCAGCCGGCTGAAGGTGTTGGGCGCGATTTGCGAACGGGTGAGCAATCCCGCTTCGATGCACAGACGATAGAGCAAGGCTCGCGTCAAGGTTTTGCCGTGGACTTTGGGCTGCACCTTGCCGATGGCCTCCAGCACGTCTTCGATCACGACCTTGCGGCGTTTGCCCTTGTCGGAACGGGGTCGGGTTTCCATAACGGTGACGCCATGTTTCTGGTAGCGCGAATACCAGGTCTGGATGGTGCGCCAGGTGAACTGGCGCGCGTAGCCGTCCTCATCGGTGAAGGTCATCTGGCTGACGGCCCGGATGCGGGCCTGAATAGAGTTGCCCTCGGCCATGTCAATCGCGCCGAGCACCCGCATTCTCAAATAGGCAGTGGGATTTCGCATGAGTGATTTTCAGTGGTTTGCATTCACGCCGGCGACGCTACTGGATGCCGGGCACCAACCGGAATGGGATTGTCGTGTTGTCGCCCGCGTGGAACCGGCAGCCGGAAGAAACGGTGCGCGGTAATTCGGCAAAAGCCCGATGCCGTGCGGGCTGTTTTATCCCAGAAACGGATGCTGAAAATGAAGTTGAAACTCCGCCGGAGGACACGCACGGTCTGGAAAAGCCGCCCGCAGATGTTCCACGGTTTGCAGCAAGGGATCAATCTGCCCACTGGCCGGTGGCGATTGTTCCCGGCAAAGCCGTGTCCGCACCCGATCCAGACAACGCCGCAGTCCGCGTCGCAACCGATACACGGTCTCCAACGCAAACGGCAACCGCGCTTTTTCAGCGGCAGCTTTGCTGGAAAGTCCCGCCAACACTTCAACCAGCCACCGCCATACCAGCGAGGCCGTCAGTGTGTGACGCGGCAAAACGTCCGCCAACACGAGGGAAAATGTTTTGCCGCAGCCGCCACGTTGCCCGCGATTGGAACAAAATACCCGCTGACCACGAATGGTCTGGCCGCTGGCTTGCGCTGGATCATTGCCGCGAAGAACGCTGTGCCGGTTCAGGGTTTCAATTTTTCCGCAGCGGGGGCAGCGCTGCTGCTTGAGTGAAAAAGCCGCGCATTCAACTCGTCGGGGTCGCGCACAAAATGAAAAGGCAGGTGGAACATCCCTACTGGCTGCCGAATGCAACCGAAGCCGTCGAGCTTTTTTTTGACGGCACTTCCGAACGGCGGGACTCGGTTCAAGAGGATTGAGAAAAAAGGGAGGACGGCACTGGACGGCACTTCGGCCACATTGAGATCGTAATCCCGCCCAGAATTACGATTTTAATTCGGCCAAAACACGGCACTTTTTACGATGAGAATTCGGCCTTTAACAGCTAGGTTGCTCCACAAGGTTGTCGCATAAGTTGGATTTGCCAGGATAAGTATCCATC
>JBOHXA010000317.1:0-9316 GCA_050737335.1 Limisphaerales bacterium
GCGCAGGATGCCGCCGTCATGAATGGTCCAGCCTTCGGCGTTTGTTTGGGCAGGGGCGGGAATGGCCGGGAGGCCCAGGGCGAATAAAATGAATCCAAGTTTCGCGACGCGCTTGTGAAGTTTGGGCCAGGCCATGTTCCACGGATAAAGTGCCTGAAATTAACGCCTGCTCAACGAGAAACCGCCGGGCAATTCCGCCGGCTCACCAGACTTCGCGGAGGCAAGGGCCCAGCCGGCGCGCGGTTCTTTTGGCGCGACACTTTTTCTTTTGTTAAATCGGGTATTTGACGACACAATCAGAGAGTGCCAATTCCCACAGGTCCAGTCATTAACGCCATCGGCATATTGCTGGGGGCGTTTATTGGATTAACCTGGCACAAGGCTCCTTCGCTGCGCACGCAACTGTTCTTCCGCAACGTCATTGGGGGCTTTACGCTCTTTTTTGGCCTGCGACTGATTTATTTAAGCGTCGGCGGAACATTCTGGTCGGGCGCAAAGGGGATACTCATCGCATTTCTATCGGTCATATTTGGATTTTTGGCTGGAAAACTGCTGCGGTTTCAGAGGATGTCGAACTATCTGGGACGACTGGCCGGCAGCGCCATCGCGGCGGCGCAACGGAATCCGGGCGTGAAGTCGTCCGACGCTTTCAATGCGTGCGCGATTCTTTTCTGCGCGGCGCCGCTGGGCATCATTGGCGCGGTTACAGACGGGTTGTCAGGATATTTTTATTTCCTGGCCGTGAAAGCCGCGATGGATGCGCTGGCGATGCTTGGTTTTGTGAGAATTTTCGATTGGCCCGCCGCGCTGTCCGCGCTTCCGGTCTTGGTGTTTTTCAGCGTGATCTCGTTGACGTTGCAATTTCATGTCAAACCTTACCTGACGGCGGGCGAGCAGGATTCCATTGGCGCTGCCGCCGGCCTGGTTGCCTGTATTATCACCGTTGTCATTTTTGAAGCGCGGCGGGTGGAACTGGCAAATTTTTTGCCGGCGCTGGTTATCGCGCCGCTAGTGACGATGTGGAGTTGATGGTTTCCTTCAAAATCCCGCCAGAGGCGTCACGGGATGAGATTCGCGGACCCATCAAGACGGGATGAACCGAGGCCGGTTTTCCCGACGCTCGACTTGGCCAGTTGACGAGTGGGGCGCCCGCGCCAGGGAAACCGATTTGATGAAACAGCGTTTTTCAAAAACCGTTGCCAATGGCGAGGGGCAATTCTATGCTGGCGCGGAAAACTCTTATGTCTGAAGCCCTTGATTTGACGATCCTGATGCCCTGTCTGAATGAGGCGGAAACGATTGGGCGGTGCATCGAAAAGGCAAAGGCGGGCCTCGCCAGGGCGGGCGTGCCCGGTGAGATTCTCATTGCGGATAATGGCAGCACGGATGGATCGCAGGCGATTGCGGAAAAACTGGGGGCGCGGATGGTGACCATCAGCGAAAAGGGCTATGGGAGCGCGCTTATTGGAGGCACGCGGGCAGCGCGCGGCAAATGGATTTTAATGGGCGATGCGGATGACAGCTACGACTTCTCGGAAGCGGACCGCTTTGTCAACAAATTCAAGGAGGGATATGAACTGGTGATGGGCTGCCGATTGCCGTCGGGCGGGGGCACGATTTTGCCGGGGGCGATGCCATGGAAAAACCGGTGGATTGGCAATCCGATATTGAGCTTTATTGGACGGTTGTTCTTTAAATGTCCGGCGCACGATTTTCATTGCGGGCTGCGAGGATATACGAGGGAGGCTTTTGAGGGGCTGGACTTGCAAACGACGGGAATGGAATTTGCCTCGGAGATGGTGATCAAGGCGACGCTTCGAAAAATAAAGATCACGGAAGTGCCGGTGACCCTGAGCAAGGACGGACGCTCGCGTCCGCCGCACTTGAAACCCTGGCGGGATGGCTGGAGGCACTTGCGCTTCATGCTGCTGTTTTCGCCGCGCTGGCTCTTCCTGATTCCGGGCATTGCGCTATTTATCATCGGCGTCGGCGTCGCGGCGGCGCTGGCCGCGGCCGATATCCGGATAGGCGCGGTCACATTGAACGTGGGCACGCTGACGGTGAGTTGCATGACGGCGATTGTCGGGTTTCAATTGGTGGCGTTTGCGTTTTTTACGAAGGTATTTGCGATTGCCGAGGGGCTGCTGCCGGAGGACCCGAAACTGACGCATTTGCTAAGGTTGTTCTCGCTGGAAAAGGGGATTTTGGCCGGCGTTGCGCTTTTTCTATTTGGCCTTGCCTTGTTTGGCCGTGCGATCTGGCTATGGGGAGCGGCGCACTTTGGAGAATTGCCTTCCATGGAGGAGAATCTGAGGCGATTGATTCCGGCGACGGCTCTTCTGGTCATCGGAATTCAGGGAATTTTTTCGAGTTTTTTCATGAGCGCACTCGGGTTGAAGACGAAGGGACGGAAGCCGCCCGGGGCGTGAACGCCATTAAAATGTTGAAGCGCAGAAAGGTTGAAAGCCGGGCCGCGGCGGCTTCGTTATGGCGGGCGAGGCGATGAAATGGTTTCCGGAGATACGAGACACGCGGCTGGAAGACGCCTGAACCGGCAGGGAGAATGCCTGCCTACGGGCCATGGGAACGTTGAGGCGGATTCGGCTGCTGATTGGCCGCCTGGCGGCCTGCTGATGTCGTCTCGCGCGTTAGTTGGCGGCCGTTGAAGGGCCGGCAAACCAAACCCAGGCGGGCATTGGCGGAGAAATCGGGTTCAGGGTTTTGGTACATTAAGCTGACGAGGCTGTCGCTTCGGAAATTTAGTTTTAACCCGCACAGTTCGGCGGACTTGAGGGCAAGCCAGAGGGCACGCCAGGGCAACGGAATGAAGGCCGGCTTTTTTCCCCGGGCAGCGGCGATCTCGCGTATTAAATCTTTGAAGCGCCATGGCTGTTCATTCGCCGCGGTCACGAGGCAAGGCGGCGTTTCGACGGCTCCGGAGGCAAATTTTTCAATGAAAGCGCACAAGTCCTCATGGTGAATGAGATATTGAACCTGAGAGCCGCCGCCGGCGAGCGGTGTTATCGAGGATTTACGGATTTTCTCCGCGAGTTTCCCGAACATTCCGCCAGCGAGGCCGCCATAGACGAGACCCGGCCGAACGACGAGCGCGCCGTGGGCGATGGCGATCTTTTCAATTTGCAATTTCGCCCTGCCGTAGAGGGAACGGCATCCTTCATAGGCGCTGATGCTGGAGATGAATACGATTTTGGGCACATTGGCAGCGCGGGCAGCGTGGAGGATTTTGCGCGCGCCTTCGATGTTTACGGCATTTATTTCCTTCCATCGGAGCGGGGCGAAATCCCAGGCGCAATGGACAAAGGCTGTGACGCCTGAAAGCAAATCCGGAGAAACGTCATCACCCAATTGGAATTGAAACGCCCTTGAACCAGGCCGGGGACGGCGGCTGAACTCAAAGATTTCCCAGCCATGAGCGGCGAGGAAATTTTTCAGGCATCCGCCCACATAGCCGTTGCCACCCGTTATGGCGCAAATTTTTTTCATTCACAAAATCACGAAGGGCTGAAGTTTCGAACGAAAACAGTTTAACAATAACGGAATGAGGAAATGAAGAAGAATCGGAGACGACGAGGGTCATTGAGTGGATTATTGCAAAAATGGGGGGAAAAGTCGCGCGGAGGCGGGCGCTCCGCCGCGGTTGGCCGGAAGCGTTTTCCGCGAGTGGCAACGTTTCCTGGCCGGAGTCAGGAAGAGCCGGGAGGGGGGTCGGGGCGGGTGTGCTGCAAAAAAACGGGGACGCTGCGATCAGCGTCCCCGTTGTGAATAAATTCCGGCCGCTTGTTCAGAGGGGCGGCTCCCGTCACGGCGCATTGGTCATCAGGCGATAGAAGACACAATCGTTGGTGCTGAAGTTGTTGGTTACGCCGGCGGAGTTCAAGGTGGCGGCGATGGAGCCACCGTAGGGCACCCAGTTGGTGTTGATGCCAACGGACAACTTATTGGTCTGCACTTCAAGGTAATAGTAGCCTGCATACTCCGAGGGCCACGTCAACGAGAACTCATTATTCGCTGTCGTTCCGAATGAAATGGGCGGCGGCGACGTGAAGCTTGGCCCGGACGCGGTGTTCGCGCTGACGTACAACTGACTCAAGGCATTGGATGAAAGGGCGCCATTAAATATAGCAACCTCGCCTATATAGCCGTTAAAGATACGGCTGGCGGCTTGCGGGTCGGCGCCAATGTTCATGCCCTGGGTGAACGACTGGAGGGCATTGGCGACATTGTTCGTTGCGACTCGCACACCATTGGCATTGAAGGCATAGAGAATCGCATTGTTTGGCGTCGTTGTCAGCGCAACGAGGGTCCAGGTATCCAGCGGCACTGTGGGGCCGGAGAAGTCATAGGTGCTGGCAAGATTGTTCCAGGTGTAATCGAAGCCGTCAGAGCCGCCGATCTGGTCGCCGGCCACGGTGGAACCGCTACGGCAGAAGAGGAGACCGGACGGATTGGCCTGGACAACCGGCAGATAGGCCCAGCACAGGAACGTGGCTGAATTTGTGTTCAGGAGGACGCCGTCGTTGGTGATGCAGCCGTAAATGACGGAGCTAACATTTGGCGTCGTTTGCACGACCGTCTCATGGGGCAGACCTGGCAAGGACGCCCCGGATTGACCGATGGCCATGTCAATGCCGTAGAAGCCGCTGGCGCCGCCAGCGTAGTCATTGGCGATGTTTCCGGTGGTTTCGTTGAGGCGCCAATAGGCGAGCGGATTGTTGGCCAGGACGGACTGCACGAATGGAGCTGAGGGCGCCGCAATGACGGATGCCGCCCAAACCATGCTCGTGGAGGAATCATAGGGATTGCTGATGACGCAATAATTGGTGAGGAAACCGGCCTGCACCTTTGCGTCAGTGAAGGTTGTATTAGTGGCGCCGGCCACAGCGACGCCATTTGAATACCATTGATACGTGAATGGGCCGATGCCAGTTCCGACCGCCTGGAAGGCGGGACTGACACCCGCATACAGCGTGAACAGATTGGTTCCCGGGACCGGCAGCTCGTTCGTCACGATGGGGTAGGGACTTTGGCCCGCCCCGATGACCTGGTAATGCGTTTGAATCTGCGCGGCGGTCAGGATGTTGGTATAGATGGCGACATCGCTGATCTTGCCAATGAGTTGGGCGGTATATTGGCCCACGCCGGTCTGGCTGACGTCCGCGTTGCCGATGGTAATTGGCTGGTTGTCTTCTTCGATGCCAGATTGTGGGGAAATTGGGGCATCAAAGTTATTGCTGGCATTGAGCGCGCCATCAACGTAGAGCAATACGTTGCCGCTGGCTTCATCGCAGACGCCGACAACATAGTGCCAGTTGCCGTCCGGAACGATCGTACCCCTGGCGTCATGCTCGCCTCCCGAGAGGTCACGGACAGTGAAGCGGAAGGCGGTACTTGGAGTTGTGGCGCCCAGGTCAAGCGCCCATTCTTCGCCGAAGAAGTGCCCTTCGTCAACAATCCTGTCATTGACGGCATTAGCCGTTGTCGGGGCTGTCCATGCTTCCACTGTGAATTCGCCGTTGCCGTTGTTCGCCGCGGCTTCTTGCGCCATATCCGGAACACCGGTCGCGGACGATTCCTCTGCCATGCTATAGCTGGTGGCGAAGGTGCCGAACTGCGCGACGGTAAATGGATCGCCGGAAATGCCGGGCAATCCAATTACGGCGTTGGTGTAAAACATGTTGTTGCCATTGCCGGAGATGTCATGGGCGACGGTACCGTCGTCTCCGGCGTCATTATCCGGAGTTTCATCCAACGGCCAATAGGCGACCGGGCCGTTGCTCAGAATCATGCTTTGGTACGACTGCACGACAGTCACTGTCGAAACGATGCTGCTGACCGATCCGAAGTTATTGGTTGAGACATAATAGTAGGTGTTTGTGCCCTGGCCAGAAGTTACGAAGGAGTAACTGGAAGCGGTTTGGCCGGGGATGGAAGCATTATTCTTATACCATTGGTAGGACAAGAGAGGCGCGCCGGCCACACTTGCAGAGAACGAATAGTAACGGTTTGCCAGCAGCGTGATCGACGAGGGCAGATTCGTCGTAATAATGGGGGCTCCGGCAACCACGAGGTTAACGGTATAATTCGTTCCGCCAAATGCATTGCTCACGACCAATTGAAGCTGGTCATTGTTCCAATTGACCGGCGTATTGCTGACAACGAGATTGGCATTGAGGAGATCCCCATTGGTGACGCCCGAAACCACGTTGCTAATTTCGGTTCCGTTATTCCATATTGACCACCAGTATGTTAACGGTCCCGTCCCGGCAACGGTTACGGGCGAGATGAGAAGATTGGTTCCCGCATCCGCGGTATTTGTGACCGCCGGTTCCTGAACGAAGAACGGCGGGATACTTCCGCTGGACAAATAGGATTGAAGGACCGTATTGGAGTTCATGGCATATTTGAATATCGCCACATCGCTGATGTAACCATCGAACTGCTGGTTATCATCACCGAAGGTATATACGGGATCTATACTGGATCGTGAGCCGATGCTGATGGGCGTTCCGGAGGAATTGTACAATCCGCTGCCAGGGGTAATGGCCGCTCTGCCGGCCAATCTACCATTGACGTATATGGAGACGAAGCCGTTGGCTTCGTCGCAGACTCCCATCAAATAATACCACTGGCCCGGGTTGTCCGCGCTAACCAGCGAACTTGCGCTGGAATCGGTGCCAGCGGCGTTGCGGCATTCGACCCGGAAAGAATTGCTGGTTCCACCGCAATCAAGGTTGTATTCCTCCTGATTGAAAAGGCCTTTGGTCACAATTCCGGCATTGCCGGGTTCGCCTTCGGTCGGATAGACCCATGCAGAAACGGTGAATTCAGCGTTGCCGGAGGGGGTGGAAAAGTCCGGCGCCAGAATGCTATTGGCACTGCTCATCGGGCTGCCTACGTAGCCGAAGTTGGCGCCGACATTATTCGGATCGTCCGTTGGATTGTAACCGGCAATACCGTAGGCATTGGCCAGGTCAACGTTGGTGTAAAGGCCGTCGTTGCCATTGATGTAGTCGTTGGCAATATAGCCATTGTCGCCCGCGCCGTCATCGAAACCGTCCAAATTGGTATCGTCCAAACGCCAGAAGTCCGCGGGATTATTGGTCAAAACCCACTGTGGATACGGCGCAGTTGGATCAGGAAGAACCTGTGCGGCCCACGTGGCACTTTGGGCTGTGCCCAGGAAGTTGCTCACTAGACAATCAACGGAGAATGCAGCCTGGACGTTGGTCAATGTGAAGCTGGAGGTCGTATTTGCCACGGCCTGGTCAGTCACGCCGTTGGTGAACCAATAATAGCCAATAGCCGGGGCGCCAATGGCCTGGACCACAAATGTCGGACTTGCCCCGGCAAAGACCGTGAATAGATTCGTATAAGTTGTGGGCACCTGATTTGTGATGACTGGGGCGCCCAATCCGGCCAGGTTGACGACTGAGCTTGTCACCGCGCCATAAACGTTCGTTATGATGACGTAATAGCTGGCGACGTCCTGGAACGCCATCGGGTTAATAATCAATTGCTCCGTTTCGAGGCCACTGGCGGTTTGCCCTGTGATATTGGTCGTGGAGCCGATGGCCACGCCGTTGGTGTACCATTGGAAGTAAAGTGGTTGAGCGCCATTGGCCGTTACGGAATTGGTAAAGGGCTGGCTAATGATGGCGGTTGCCGCAACCGGTTGCGACACGATTCCGGGCGCCATTCCAGCCGCATTGTACAATGACTGGACCTGGTCCGGGGTTAAAACGGTGTTATCAAAGAAGGCCGCCTCGCACATATCCCCCGCAAAGGAGCGGCCGCCATTACCTTCGTTCACGCAATTCGTTTTTCCCCATTCGTCGCCCAGGAGCACTTCGGGACCCGGATTGTTCAAAGGAGTGTTAGTGCCGGTGCTGACCTGGGATTTGACCAGGACGCCGTCAAGGTACACGTTGTTGGTAAAATTGCCTACCCAGACGCTATTGCTGATTCCGGCTTGAGCTGTCAATACGAATTGATGCCATTGGCCGTCGTTACTGACTATTGGCGAACTGACATCAACGTTTCCATGCGCCTGCACTTCGCCATGGACATTGACACACACGCGCCACGTGGAATCGTTTGCGGCCATGAAATGATTGTAATTTCGGTCGTCGCACGGATAACCCCTGAACCAGGCTGTGTAACTGAATGAATTGGTAGTTTCCGGGTCCAATTGGGGCGAGATTCCAGCGTCGGCGAACGAGCTAACGCCGTTGCCCGCCATCGCGTTGGTGCCAAACAGATTTGCCGCAAAGAGGCCGGCGGCGGCCGGACCCGCATCGGCGCCAGGCAGCGCGCCGGGGTCATAGACGCCATTCAAAGCGATGGAGCCATAGTTCGTCAGGACGGGCCATGTGCTGGCCGGCGGAGGGGTGTACGGCGGAGAATCCATGCGGTAATAGAGCAATGGATTATTGCCGAGGACCGTTTGGAAATAATTGGAGCCTGCCGTTGTGCCAGCGAGATAATCATCCTGGATTTGCTGTTGTGTGAGTAAATTGGTGTAAACGGCCACTTCATCTATTTCGCCGTCAAAGCCCTGGGAGGCGCCGGCAGTGCCCCATCGTCCTGCCCCGATGGTGAGAGGCGACCAGGAATCGGGCAGCATCTGCGAGGGAAAACCGGCGGGGTTCCCTGGCAAGTATGCGGCCTCCTGTCCATTGATATAATAGGCCACATTGGTGCCATCGTAAGTACACACCAAGTGATACCACACACCCGGCGGATAAGACTGCGTGGTTTTCTGTTCATAAGTATTACCGTTGGCCGCATTGGTCCATATAACCAGGCTGAACGTATCCGGCGTCCCTGAATACTGTAGGGCAAAGCCAGCACGACCGGAGGCGTCATTCAAGCCGCTATTGCCGCCCTGGCCCACGATGACCATGTACGAGCCAACCCCATGGGAATTGTCGTTCAGCGGCTTGATCCAGGCTTCCACCGTATAGGGATACTGAATCGTCAATAATGGCGAGCGGTGAGGGACCACCAATACGTCATTGTTGGCTCCGCCGCCGGTAAAAGTCGCCGCCTGGTCGCTATCGCCGGCCAGCGCGCCAGCCGTATCGTGGATGACGAATGACGGTTGGGCCCAATCCTGATAGAAACCGTCGCCCAACGCGCCCAGGCTGCCGTAATTTGTTTCGACGTCGCCCATGACGGGTTTTTCATTTTCATGCATTGGCCAGTACGCGGTGGGATTCAAACTCAGCATGTTGGTCACATAGGCGCTGGCGGCAACGCCGGCCGGGAGAGCCTGGAGCGTCAGGGTGGCTACCTC
>JBOHXA010000318.1:0-24083 GCA_050737335.1 Limisphaerales bacterium
GGGAAAGATTGTCCAGGCTGTAGCCACAAAGATACATTACCCCGAAGGTGCCAATCAAAGACGTCGGAACGACAACCGCTGGAATGAGCGTCGAGCGCGGGCTGCGCAGGAAGATGAAGACGACAAGGATGACCAGCAGGATGGCGATGATGAGAGTCCGCTCGACTTCAGCGACGGAGGAGCGAATCGTCGTGGAACGGTCCATCATGACCGTCATTAGGATTCCCTTGGGCAGGGAGGCCTGTAGCGAGGGAAGCGCGGCGCGAATGCGGTCAACGGTTTTAATTATGTTCGCGCCCGGCGCCGAGAATATAATCAATGGAATCGCCGCTTTTCCGTTGACGTACCCGGCTGTGCGAATGTCTTCGACCGAATCCTGGACGTTGGCAATGTCGGACAACCGCACCGGCGCGCCTTTGACGTAAGAGACGATGAGTGGCTTATAGTCCGCGGCCTTGAACAATTGGTCGTTATCGAGAATGTCGGCGGTTTGGCGAGCGTTGGCGATTTGGCCCTTTGCCAGATTTGCATTTTGCGCGCTCAACATCGCGCGAACGTCTTCCAGGCTTAACCCAAAACTATTCAGAAGAGTCGGGTTGACATCCACCCGGACCGCGGGAAGCGCGCCGCCGCCAATATTCACCTGCCCGACTCCGTCAATTTGAAGGAGGCGTTGTTCAATGATCGAATCGGCGGCGTCATAGATCTGCCCGCGATCGTAATTGGCGGAAGTGAGGGCGATGATCATGATCGGCGCGTTGGCGGGATTCCATTTGCGATAGGTTGGATTACTCGGAAGATTTGAGGGAAGATAGGCTCGGGCCGCGTTGATGGCGGCCTCAACGTCACGGGCCGCCCCGTTCACGTCCCTGTTCAAATCAAATTGCAGTGTAATCCTTGAGGACCCGAGAGTGCTGGTGGAGGTCATTTCGGTCAAACCGGCGATATGTCCGAATTGACGCTCAAGGGGGGCGGCGATGGACGAAGCCATGATGGCCGGACTGGCGCCCGGCATGGACGCTTGAACGCTCACGGTGGGAAAATCCACCTGGGGCAGTGGAGCGACGGGTAATTGCAAATAAGCGACAATCCCGGCCAGGATAACGGCGACCACTAGCAGGCTCGTGCCGATGGGACGCCGGATGAATGGAGAGGAAAGATTCATGGCGTCTGTGGCGAGCGGAGTTCCGACAGCGTGGCGTCATTTCTATCAGCGGCGCTTTTCGGAAAAAACCGGGTGGCGAGCCTGTCGAAAAACAGGTAGATGACCGGGGTTGTAAAAAGCGTAAGCGCCTGGCTCACAATGAGTCCGCCCACGATGACGATGCCCAGCGGTTTGCGCAATTCCGAACCAACTCCGTTGCCAAGAGCCAGCGGCAATCCGCCAAACAGCGCGGCGAAAGTGGTCATCATGATGGGGCGGAAACGAAGCATACACGCTTGAAAGATGGCCTCGCGCGCCGGCTTGCCTTCGCGGCGCTGCGCGTCCAGCGCGAAGTCAATCATCATGATGGCATTTTTGGCAACGATGCCAATGAGAAGGATCATGCCGATAAGGGCGACGATGCTCAGTTCGGTATGGCAAATAATCAAGGCGAGAATCGCTCCAACGCCGGCCGACGGCAGAGTCGAGAGGATGGTCAAGGGGTGGATATAACTTTCGTAAAGGACACCCAGAATAATATAGACCGTGACAATGGCCGCGAGGATGAGCCAGGGCTGGTTTGCCAGTGATGCCAGGAATGCCTGCGCCGTTCCCTGAAACGCGGGTATGACGCTCGCCGGTATGTCCAGTTCCCGCTGGACCTTTTGGATCGCGGCGGTCGCGTCGCCCAACGCCACGCCGGGCGCGAGATTAAAGGAAATGGTGACCGAGGGGAACTGCCCCTGGTGATTGATCGCCAGCGGAGCCGTGCCTGGCTCAAAGTGCGCGAAGGCGCTCAATGGGACCGGCCCGCCGGGGGAATTGATATAAATGTCATTTAGCGTGCGGGGGTCCTGTTGAAACTGCGGCAACGCTTCCAGAACAACGTGATATTGGTTTAATTGCGTAAAGAGCGTGCTGATTTGGCGTTGGCCAAAGGCGTCGTAAAGGGTGTTATCAATCTGGGCCGCCGTCACGCCCAGGCGCGAGGCCGTGACACGGTCAATCGTCAGATAAACTTGCGAACCGTCATTTTGTTCATCCGTGGCCACATCCCTGAGTTCAGGCAGCGTTTTAAGGTGGTCCACAAATTTTGCCGTCATCGTTTTCAATTCATCGGCATTGGCGTCTTCCAGCGTAAATTGAAATTCGGTGGCGCTGACCCGGTCTTCCACGGTCAAATCCTGGACCGGTTGCATGTAAAGAGTGACGTCCTGGACCCTGGCCAGGGCCGCTTGCAGGCGTCGAATGACGTCGCTGGCGCTGATTTTGCGTTCAGCCAATGGTTTGAGGTTGATCAGGATGCGCCCGCTGTTGAGTGTGGTGTTGATCCCGTCGGCGCCGATGAATGAAGAGAGGCTTTCCACGGCGGGGTCTTTGAGGATGACATCGGCCAGTTGCTGCTGCTTCTGGGCCATTGCCTCAAAGGAAATATCCTGGCGCGCTTCGGAAATGCCCTGGATCACGCCGGTGTCCTGAATCGGAATAAATCCCTTGGGGGCGACGACGTAAAGAAAGATTGTCAAGAGCAGCATCAGGAACGCGACCAGCAAGGTGATGGGCTGGTGGTCCAGGACCCACCGCAATCCGCCGCGGTAAGCGTTGATGACGCGGTCATAGACGCGTTCCGACGATTGGGAAAATCGGCCGGGATGGCGATCGGCTTTCGCTTGGAGAAGGCGCGAACACATCATTGGCGTAAGGGTCAGTGAGACGCCGGCCGAAATCAGTATCGTCACGCTGAGCGTCAGGGCGAATTCATGAAAGAGGCGGCCCACAACCCCACCCATGAAGAGCAATGGAATGAGCACGGCTATCAGCGATATCGTTAGTGACACGATGGTGAAGCCGATTTGGCCGGCGCCTTTCAATGCCGCTTGCATCGGGCTTTGGCCCTCTTCGATAAACCGGAACACGTTTTCAATCATCACGATGGCGTCGTCGGCCAAAAACCCCGTCGAAATCGTCAGTGCCATTAAAGAAAGGTTATCGAGACTAAACCCCAGGAGATACATAACAGCCAGCGTGCCGATCAGCGATATCGGCACCGCGGCGCTGGGCACAATCGTGGCCGGAATGTTCCGCAGAAACAAAAAGATGGCCAGTACGACCAGGATCACGGTGAGGATCAATGAAAACACAACGTCTTTCACCGAGGCGCGGATCGTCGTGGTGCGGTCGGTGAGAATGGCGATGTTCACCGAGGACGGAAGATTGGCTTTGAGCTGCGGCAGTATTTTTTTTATCCGGTCAACCACCTGGATGATATTCGCCCCCGGCTGGCGCTGTATGTTGACGATCACGGCCGGCGTCTTGTTCATCCAGGCCGCCAGCAGAGTGTTTTCGACGCTGTTAGTAACGTTGGCGACGTTGCCCAGAACCACCGGCGCGCCGTTGGTACCGTAGGCTACGACGAGCGAACGATAATCCTGGCTGTTTTGAAGCTGGTCGTTCGCATTGATTTCGTAAGCTTGCCTGGGGCCGTCGAAGTTCCCCAACGCCTCATTCACACTGGCCTGTTGAAGAGTATTGCGAAGGCTTTCCAGATTCAAACCGTACGAGGAAAGTGCGACGGGATTGGCCTGGATACGCACCGCGGGCTTTTGCCCTCCGCTTATCGTCACAAGGCCGACGCCCGAGACTTGAGCGATTTGCTGCACCAGCCGTGTATCGGCGAGGTCTTCAATTTGCGAGAGTGGATAACTTTTGGAGGTGAGCGCGAGCGTCAGGATGGGAGTGTCCGCCGGATTGGATTTGCTGTAAATAGGCGGCGCCGGCAGGTCCGTGGGCAGATAGGACTGGGCGGCATTAATGGCGGCCTGAACTTCCTGTTCGGCGATGTCAATGTTAAGCGTCAAATCAAATTGAAGCGTAATGAGCGAACTGCCATCGGAACTGATGGACGTCATTTGATTCAGGCCCGGCATTTCGCCAAATTGCCGTTCCAGTGGCGCTGTAATGGCCGATGCCGTGACGTCTGGACTGGCTCCGGGATAGAATGTGATGACTTGAATGGTGGGGTAATCCACCTCTGGCAGGGCGGAAATGGGGAGTTGTAAACACGCCACGATACCGGTCAGGACGACGGCAAACATCAGCAGCGACGTTGCCACAGGCCGCAAAATGAATGGTCGCGACGGATTCACTGTGAACCGTGATGACGCGCTTTTTGTTTTCCTTGTCCCTGGCCCCGCCGCGGTTCGCCGGCGGATCGAATAATGACTTTCGAGCCGTCGGACAGCCGATTGTAATTGTCAGCCGCCACGACGTCACCGGGGTGAATGCCTTCGACCACAGTATTGGTCGAGTCTGTGGGTCCGGTGGTGATGATTTGGATTTGGACCGTTGTGTTGGTTTGGCCGTTCTCCGGGGATTTGACCAAATAGACATAGGCCGATTCGGAATTGCGCTGGATGGTCGGGTTCGGCAGCAGCGTGACACCGTGAAGGGAATTGACCAGCAGATGAACGTTGACAAATTGGTTTGGGAACAGTGATTCATCTTCATTCGAACACACTCCCCGGAGCCGCAATGTGCCGGTGGACGTATTGATTTGGTTATCGAGTGTCATCAGCTTGCCGCTGGCTATTTTGTTTTGGTCTTCGCGGTCATAAACTTCCATCGGCAGTTCCTTGTTCCGGCGCGTGGCGGAGAGGACCTGCGGAAGGTCGTCCTCGGCGACGTTGAAGATAACTGTGATGGGCCGGATTTTCGTAATGAGGACCAGGGGAGTTGTCCCGTTGGCCTGTACGATATTGCCGGGATCCACCAGACGCAGCCCGACGCGGCCATCAATGGGCGAAGTGATATGACAATAGCCTAAATTCACCAGGGCATTGCTTAAGTTTCCTTCATCCACCTCCTCGGAACCCTGGTCCTGTTGGACGGTGGCGATTTGAGTGTCATATTGCTGCTCGGGAATGGCATTGCTCTCGTACGCCTGCTTGTAACGACCCAGGTCCAATTTGGCGTCCGTCAGCAGGGCTTTGTCGTGTTCCAATTGCCCTTTGGCCTGAAGGACGGCGGCTTGATAGGGACGCGGATCAATTTCAACGAGCGGGCTTCCGACGCGAACTTCCTGGCCTTCCTTATATTCCACTTTGACAATCTGGCCGGCTACGCGAGCTTCCACGGACACGGTATAAACGGGCGTCACGGTGCCCAGCGCCTCGATATAAACGCCCATGTTGCCCGTTTGCGCGGTCGCTGTGCTGATGGTGACCGGCCCGTTCGCGCCGCCACGCCCGTGCGGGGCGCCCTGCCGCGCGGAGTTCCGGTGGGTGAGCACGGCGATGATGACGATGAGGGCAATAATGGCGGCCAGCAGGAGCCAGGGCCAAAGATGAAAACGTCTTTGCGGCGTCGCCGGGGGCGGTTTTACGTTGACAGTATTTTCTTTCTCATCCATAGGGCGGCGAATTTGTGTTACAATAAACGAGCCGGGGCGGCGCGCAAGAAAAAGTAACCATTCAGTTACATATACGTCGCCGACGGGGCTTTCTTGCCCGGAATTTGCTATCAACAAAACGACCGATGATAAAGGAATTTCCAAAGAAATGCGGATCCCAAACGGCTGCCGCCATGGCAGCGGCCCAACCGCAATTGGCCGGAAAATTCCTGATTGAATCTTTTCGGCGGCGTCTGACGCGCATGGGGAGTCTTGATGATTTATGAATCATGCATATGAGCCATGAACTTCGTCTTTTGTAGCAGCGGACTCGAGTTCGCTCAAATTTTCGGTTTTGGACCTCAAGCCCGTTCGAATTAGTCAGAGCGCGCTCACGCGGCGCTGCTACAAAAACGAGGGGCGTAGCGGCGGACATGAGCCCGCTCTGACTCCTTCGCGGAACTGTCGTGCGGCCTCGCTCGTTGCCCGGCTTGCCAGCCAGGCGGTTCATGTTGAAACCCTTTTCCAGGCTGCGCGGGACATCGTCAATCCACTCTCATTTTTTTTGCGCTTTTTTTTGTGGAAACGGCTTGTCCAATTTCTTTGGAGATCGCGGCAGCGCGGCCAGGACGGGGGCCGTCGCGGAAACCTTTGGCCTGGATTTGATTTCGACATAGACGAAACGGCCAAACAGGATCAATGCTATGACGACGGCCAGCGCGCTCACGTAGAGCAGCCGGACCGCCGGCTGATATTTAAATTCCACCGAGTGTGTTCCTGCCGGAAGATAAACGCCACGCATCAAAAAATTACACCGCAACAACGCGGCTGGCCTCTTGTCCACGAAGACTTTCCAGTCTGGATGAAAATGATCGCACAGGACGAGGATGCCGGCCACGGCGGCGTGGGCGCTGAGCACGATATCTTTGGGCGCGTAACTGACGAACTGGACGGCATCGTCCGGCGGGTTAACGGCGTTGGTTTGCGGGTCCGGCGGGGCGTTCCCGGCTACGAAGACAGAATTTTGAGGGTTAAATCCCGGATTGAACAGTTGCGCCAGCACATTGGTATCATTGGGGTTGATCTGCCATCGGCTATACAGTTTGGCGCGCGGCAACGCCGAGGCAAAATCGAAGAGGGCGTACGCGCCGTAGGAATCAGGCACGGCGGTGATTTCGTCCAGATGGGTTGCCTTGATGATGCCGGGCCTGAGCTGCAGGTTAAACCGGGTGAGAGTCTGCAGTGGCGTATTGGCAAGTTGCCGGTTCCAAAGATTCCCGAAGTCCGCCGGGCCCAAAAGGTATGAGGTATCGGTCAATTGCAAGGCCCTGCTGAAATGGAATAGCGCCGGAATGAAAGGGGCATTGATCGCTTTGGTGAAGGCCGAAAAATCCTCGGGAATGCGAGGCATCTCCACGGTTTCAAAGGTTTGGACGTTATAGTAAGGAAGTTGTTGTTGAATCCATTCGCCTTTATAGAGCTTATAGAAGACGGCCAATTGCGAGGGCCAGGCAATGGGAGCGATGGCGACACGGTGTTCATACGGTTTGTCGCGGAGTTCATCAATAATTGGATTGGATGCGTATTTGAACTTGTAATTCAAAAAGACAACCAATTTAAGGATTTAAATGCCCAAATCCGCAACCAACACCAAACCAAGCGCAACGATGCCTGCGCCGGCCCGTTTGCCTGCAAAAAAGCCGCGAAATATCAACGCCAGGAGGCCGGCGGCCAGAAAGAAAGCCACGACGAACCACAAGGATTGCTCGAGGCTGAAAGCAGCCACGTCGTGGGGTGATTCGCTCAGACGCTGGCCATGGAGGTATTGTTCCAGTTGCGGCTGATGCTGGCGATACACCACCCAGCCAATGACGGATGCGACCCATACAATGGCGCATCCAATGAGCCAGTTCTTTTCAAACCGTTCGGCTCGTTTCCACCAACCGCCCAATCCGACCTGGCCATTGTTCATATATTTGCGGACCAGCGCGTCTATCCCGAATGCGAACAAAACAATGAACCCGATGGTGAACAAATACAGGAACTTGGTCGGATTCCGGATCGTCGAGACGTACGGTATCGCATAGAACCAGCGGTAAAAGGGCGCGAAATGTCCGAAGGCCAGCAACAATGAGACGATCGAGATGACAGACCAAAACCAAATCCATTTCTTTTGGGCGGCGCTGAAAACGGAATTCCTTCGGCGCAACGATTGCCCCAGCGACCAGAGCCCGATTAAAGCGATGAGCACCCCCAGATAATTGCTGCCTCCGACATACCGGAAAACACCGGTTGGCGTCGGGCCTTTTTCTCCATTGGCCAGATATTGGTCCCAGGCGGGGTCTCGGCCGGTTCTGCCCCAATACTGGGCGCCCTCGGGTGAATCGAGGCGATTGCCAAAGATCCCAGGATCAATCAGTCCCAGTGCTTCCACTTTGGGCAGGCTCCATTGGGTGGCCCATCCCCAACGCTGTGCTCTGGTCTGCGCGTCCTGCTGTGTTCCCGCAACCCCCTCGATGGACGTCCCAATCAACCCATGGAGGGTCTGCAACGCCAAAAAAACCGCGCAAATGACAATGACTGTCAATTTGCCGGCCCCTGCCGCCAGATTTTTGACCCGCGGCCCCTCCGCGATGCAAGCCTGATAAATCGCATACGCCGCAACCAAAACACTGAAAATCGCGCCGACATCAGCCGCTTCGGTTACATCCATCCCGACCGCGAAACCAGCCAGGATTAGAAGCAGCCATCGTTGACCGGCCGCGGGATTGGTTAAACATGCCATTGCCAGGAAAATCATCCCGGCGGCAATGTCATGCGCGCCCAGTCCCCAGCAGCCGACACAGAAAAATACTGAAGTCATCATGGCCGCCAGACTGCCCAGCACGCAAGCCGCCGGGACGAGTCGTGACTGCCGGAAAAAACACCACGCGCCCAGTCCCAGGATGAGCAACGACACCGGCGCGTAAAATTTGGAAAACAAGACCGCTTTGTGATCCTGCCCGGGAATCAAACCCAACAGCCACTGCAAGATGAAGCTGATGGACGGCGAAGCGGCGCCTCCATTGAACCCGATATTATTTAAATCCAGCCAACAACCGAAGAACCGTTGCGGCAGCCGATGGCACTGCGCGCTGATGCGGCCAAGCGGGCCGTCATTTGAATACAGCACTTGGTCGGGCACAAATACGCCGTATAGAAAGACACCGAGAACAATGGCAAAGAGCAGCGCGGTTGCTCCGATCCCCCCCTTTGATAATCGTCCTCTAAGGGATGACCATTTCATATCAGAATAAGATTCTTTGCCGGGGATTCGGCGGGCGTCGCTTCGGGTCTGCTCCAGTGGGTCAGGTCGCGGCCCAACAACGCGCTTAATCGTTCAACCTCAGGTGCGAACTCCCGTTGCAGCGACAGCCGAATGGCCGGCGACATCGGCGGCCGCTTGGCTGCGCATTGGTTTAGCGAGATGACGCCAGTGCCGGCTTTTTGTATCATCCTGAAAAGCGGAGGCGGAAGCCAGCGGCGCAAGGCTATAGCCGTTCCGCGGACCAACGGATCATTTAGAACAGCGCGCAAGGCGGAACTTCTGACCGAGGAGTTTCCAACAACCTCCGATTCCGGAAGGCACGGGCAACCGGGTACGCCAAGGAATTCCAAGGTTCCACGATAGGCCCCCGCGGTATCCGCCGCAAGGTCATCGTAAATAATCACATGCACGCGTTCACGCCCGAAAATGTCGAAGTAGCGTCGCACCTGGTCGGTAAAACGCGCGGTGGAACGATAGGCCAGGGCCTCTGAGAGATACGTGAGACGGCCTATGCGCCGGCCCATGCAGCGATCGTGCTCAGCCTCCAGCGCTTCTTCAAAGGACAGCAGATATTCATTGCCATCGAAAAGAAACTGATAATACAGCGAATACAACATGAAAACCGGATTGCGAAGCAGGATGATGATACTGGCTTCGGGGCTGAAGGCTTTAATTTCCGCGGCTGCGTTCATCGAAAAGAGATACCAGACAGAGGCCTCTCCGACGCGGGCCCGGTCGTTGCCCTGGGCGAATTCATCGAGGTAGGCTTGCCGGTTGCGGCGGTAAAAGTTCGGCCCGAAATGCAGGTCGGAACCGAAGAAATGCATTTCTTTCCGGGGCATGTAGATTTTCGGGTGCCGGGCCAAATATTGGGCCAGCGCCGTTGTGCCGCATTTGGGCGCGCCAACGACAAAAAAATCGGGACGTTTATTGGAAAGCAAAACTTTCCCTTCGGGGGCGTTTCCCGAAGGATTGACGGGTGATTCAGACATTAATGAAACGTGCTCAACTCAATTGGCCCTTAATCAAGGGCTTAACCTGAGGGTCTACTTTATCAGCTTTTTAAGAAAAAGCCAGCAAAACCGTCGGAGAACAAGTTGCTGGATTCCAGGGGGGAAATGCATGTCCACCCCCGCCAGGAAAGACTTTTTAGTTTTTCTCAATTGAGCCATTTATATGGGGGATTGCGGCAAAGCGGTCTCTCGCCACATGAAAATCAAGCGTCTAATAAAGTGCGGTTTGATCGCGCTGCTTTTTCAGGTCGCCCCCCGCTTTTGAGCGCCGCAAAAAAACCGGCGGCTTTGGCCAGTGTTTCTTCGTATTCCGATTCCGGATCTGAATCGGCCACGATGCCCGCGCCCGCGTTAAAATGGAGCGCGTCCCGCGCGCAAATGGCCGTGCGGATTGTGATGCTCAATTGGCTCTCGCGGTTGAAACCCAGATAACCATGACAGCCGCAATACGGGCCGCGCGTCGCCGGCTCCAATTCATCAATAATTTCCATCGCCCGAAATTTTGGCGCTCCCGTGATGCTGCCGCCGGGAAAACACGACGCCACCGCGGCGAAATGCGTAATGCCGGGGCGCAACCGGCCTTCCACCGTGGATACCAAATGCTGCACATGGGAAAACCTTTCCAGTCTCGCCAGCTCCGGCGCCCGCACGGACCCAAACTCGCAAACTCTTCCCAAATCGTTGCGCAACAGGTCAGTGATCATGATCAATTCCGCCAGCTCTTTGGCGCTGGTTTGCAATTCGTAGGACAACTGCGCGTCGCGCGTCGGATCCGCGTCGCGCGGGCGCGTGCCTTTGATCGGCCGTGTCACGATATGCGCCCCGCTTAGGCGCAAAAATTGTTCGGGGGACGACGAGGCAATTTCAAAATTCCCGCAATCCAGATACGCGGCGAAAGGGGCCGGAGAAAGGCCGCTTAATTCGCAAAAGAGGTTCCAGCCGCTCATGGCATGGCCGGCGGTAAGGCGTTGCGAGAGATTTACCTGATAAATGTCTCCGGCACGGATGAACTCCTGGGCGCGTTTGACAGCGCCAACAAATTCCTGCCGGGTGAAATTGGATGACACCGGGACCTCGGGCGGCGGACGGTGCATTTTGGACTCCGGGCTGCGGTCTGGCTCAAGCGCCTCGTTCCAGAACTTAAACTTTTCCTCCGCCCGTTTTTCGCTCCGCGAGCCGTCCGCATCCATGCCCGTGGAAACAATAAACGCCTTGCCAAGTTGATGATCAAAAATGACAACGCTGTCGTAAAAGCCGACGTGGCAGTCGGGCAGTTCCAAATCATTCAACGCCCGGCGCGGAAGTTTGGGTTCAGTAAAATTCTTGAGATCGTAACCCCAAAAGCCGAAACAACCGCCCAGCGGAAAAGGCATGTCCGGTTCATCCAGCAGTTCGCAACGGGACATGAGCGCATCCAGGACCTGCCACGGATTGCCAAACTGCGCATGCCAAAGAGAGCCGCGCGTGCCGGCCTTGATTCGCGCAATTTCACAACGCGAACCAAAAGAACGAAAAACCATGAATGGATCGGCCGTGACCAGCGAGTATCGGGCCTGCGAAAAATCGCCGCCGCCGCGTAGGTAAACGAGGCCGCGCTGCGGACCCCCGGCCAATGATTGCGCCAGCGAATCGGCTGTGGCGGCGGTTTCCAGTTCATTGATTAAGGGCCGCACGCTTTGAAGCTAATGGGAGAAAAATCATTTGCCAGCCTTTAATGCGCGCTTCGAACGCGCTCAGGTCCCTCTCGAAAGGTGAGCGGATGATTCCCGTTACTTCTATGGCCTCACGACAGATTAGTGATGGAACCCGCCGCCGCCATGGAATCCACCGCCGAAGCCACCACCACCATGGAAGCCGCTTTCGCCATGAAACCCACCGCCCCGGAAGCCGCTTTCGCCATGGATATCGCCATGAAACCCGCCGCCATAATAACCGTGATAGTCGTGATAACCGCCGCGCCACCCCCAACCTCCCCAACCCCCATAGCCCGCCGGCCAATACCACGTGTAATACGGGTACGGATAATAAAAATAGGGAGATGCCCAGTTATCGTAATAGTACGTTTGGCTGTCCGGCACAATATACGTTGTGGAGGGTGGAGGAGTGCTCGGCTGGGCCACCCCTGTCTGGTCCGGCGGAATCTGGTCGGGATTAGGCGGCGGCGGCGCCTGTTGCTGTTGCTGGGCCGCCGCAGCCAATACGGTGCGTTGGTTTAGCATCGCATTGATGACCGTCTCCGGGACGCCCTGCTCTTTCAAATAAACAATTTGCGAGGCGTTCAAACCATACACAGTGCCGGAATTTTGGACGTAGGTGACTATGGTGTTGGGGCTGATTTTCGCCTGCGTCAATTGCAAAATTTGCATGTCCGCCGCGGATAGCGGCGGCGCCGAAGCCGTCGAGGCTGGCGACGTTGGCGTAACGGGTGGCGTTTCGGGCGGCGGGGCCGTCGGTATTTCGTATTGGCCGAATGCGTTCGTGTCCTGGGCGAAAATGTTTGCCGCTGAAAAAACCACCAGGGTTGCGGCTGCCAGCGTCAAGCCTGTCTTTTGGAAGCCTCGTATCGTCATAAATTATACTTCACTTTCTGTATAATCCAACACCACAACCTCGCGCCGGTTGCGGCGCGTGTCAAGGCAAACTAACTAAAGGGTTCAATTGCAAATGATAGACGAAAAAGGCTTCCAAGTCTGCCGTGCCGCAGGTTTCAAAACCTGCCAGTCGCTGGACACGTTCATGGAAAACCGCGACGTCCCGACGAATGAACGCACCCGGGCCATGAACCTCGTCTTTTGTGGCAGCGGACATGAGTCCGCTCTGACTCTTTAGCGGAGCAATCGCGCGGCTTTGCTCACTGCCCGGTCCGCCAGCAAAGGCTCAAGGAAAGCGCCAGCAATTCAAATCATGCGTGGAGGCCTCGGCAAGGTGTCAAGATGCGCCCACTGCACATGCAAAATCCGGGGCTTATTAATCCCGCGCCCTTTCACGCAAAGGCTTGCGGCATGGCCGCCGGCGGCCCGATGCGCCGCGCGTAATCCAGGATGCGCTCGATAGCCTGCTGCGGCTTGTCAACGACAATGGCCAAATCCAGATCGCCTGCTGAAATGAAATTGTGCCGGTCGCGCATCTGGGCTTTGGCCCACTTTAAAAGGCCGCTCCAATAGTCACGGCCGAAGAGAATGAGCGGAAATTGCGGAATACGCCCGGTTTGAACGAGGGTCATCACTTCAAAGAACTCGTCCAGGGTCCCAAACCCGCCCGGCATGAAAATGAACCCCAGGCTGTATTTCACAAAACAAACTTTGCGCGCAAAAAAGTAGTGGAAATGAATCGGCACATTTGAATAGCGATTGGCAAATTGCTCGCGCGGCAACTCGATGTTGAGGCCCACCGATTTGCCGCCGGATTGCATCGCGCCGCGATTGGCCGCTTCCATGATACCGGGTCCGCCGCCGGTAATGACGGCCAAATTATGTTTGGCCAGGCCTTTGCCGATCGCCACGGCGGCGCGGTAATACTTGTCGTTGGCCCGCGTTCGCGCCGAGCCAAAAATAGTCACGGCGGGTCCCACCTGGGACATGATTTGAAATGAATCCACGAATTCGGCCATGATTCGGAAAATGCGCCACGGGTCTTCATGAATAAAATAATTGGAGTCGTTCACGGACTGAAATTAAAAATTAAAAGGGGAAAATTAAAAGGAAAAACCAACATGCGCCTGCGCATTGCTATTTGATTTCAAACCGAAGAGGTCAATTTGAGCTAAAACGGCCCTCTCGGGGCCATGGACCTCGCTTTTTGTGGCAGCGGACATGAGTCCGCTCTGACTCCTTCGCGGAAAATCCTTCGGCTTCGCCCATTGCCCGGCCCACAGCCGACCGTTCGTGGGAAGCTGCATTAAGGAGGCGTAGATAAATTAAGGTAGCAAGACGACGCGGGGATTTTGACGGCTGGCAAGGCGCGAACGAGGAGCATATCCGCATGGATCTGTGACGAGCGCGCAACGCGGCTAGGCGTCAAAAGAACCAGCCGGGTTGCTGCCTTTATTTAATTACGCCTCCTAACTGACGTTGCGAATGCTCGCGCCGCCATTCCACAAGGCGGCCAACTCATCAATGGCCTTCCCTTTTTTCCCGCCTTCTAAACTGCCTTTCCCTGATTTTTATCTCGCGACTCAATAATTCCTCCGCCGACCACCCGCCCTTTTCCGCGCATTCAGTCAATGCAAATACCTCCTCGGCCAATTGCTTTCTGTTCAAACGTTTTTGCGGGATTTCCAAGGGTTCCTCCCCGAAAACTTTTCGCGCCTTTTTTATCAGTTTTTCCGCCCGCATCAGCGCCGGCAAATGCTTCGGGATCCCGTCAAACGCCGAAGGTCTTGCGCGTGGCGTCCCATGCTTTTCCGCGCGCTTGATCCGTTCCCAATTGGCCCAGACTTCATCCACGTTCGCAACTTTTGTGCGGCCAAAAACGTGCGGATGCCGCCGCACAAGCTTTTCAACCAGCAACCGGCAGACGCGTTCGAAATCAAACGCGCCGCGTTCCAGCGCCAATTGGCAATGAAATACAACCTGCAACAGCAAATCCCCTAGCTCCTCGGCCATTTCATGGTCGTCGCGCGCTTCAATGGCGTCAATGAGCTCATATACTTCCTCAATCGCGTGGCGGCGCAGGCTCATGTGCGTTTGTTCCCGGTCCCACGGACAGCCCCTCGCCGACCGCAGCCTGGCCATTACCTTGAGCAAATCATCTATCGAGGCTCTCTTTTTTTTCATGCGGATTTAGAGAATGACCAGATCATCACGATGCACCAGTTCCACACGCGCCTGTTTTCTCTGGCGGATGTCATCGGCGCTAAACCGCGCGATGCCCCGGGCGAATTCCATTCCGTCCATATCGCATATCCGCACAACGGCGCCCGCTTCGAAGTCGCCCTCGCACCGGGCCACGCCCGGGGGCAGCAAACTCTTTCCCGACTCAAGTGCTTTTCGCGCGCCGCCGTCCACTTCGAGTGCGCCTTTGGGATGATGGAAAAAGGCAATCCAACGTTTGCGCCCCCGCAACCGGGTCGGCGGCGCAACGAAAAGCGTTCCTTCGTCGTTCCCGTTCAGGATTCTTTCCAGCCCGTCCTTCTTTTTGCCGGAGGCGACCACGAGCGGTATGCCCGAGCGAATCACAATTTTTGCCGCTTGGATTTTGGATTTCATTCCGCCAACGGCGGTTTCGCTGGACGTTCCGCCGGCGAGATTTTCGATTTTGTCGTCAATGCGTTCGACCACGGAAATGGTCTTTGGGTTTGCCTTCCCAAAATTCTCGAGCACACCGTCAACGGTGGTGAGGATTACGAGCAAATCCGCCGGCAACAGCGAGGCAACGAGCGCCGAAAGACGGTCATTGTCGCCGAATTTGAGTTCCGCCAGCGATACGGCGTCATTTTCATTGATGACCGGTATGATGCCGTGGCTCAACAGTGTCACCAGCGTATTTCGCGCGTTCAAATGCCGTTCATGATGTTGCAAATCATCGTGCGTCAGCAAAACTTCGGCTACGCGCAGGCCATGTCCTGCAAAATGTTCGGCATAATGGGCCATTAATCGCGGTTGTCCGACGGCGGCGCAGGCCTGGAGTTGCGCCAATTCGGCGGGGCGTTTTTCATATCCCAGCAATCCCATGCCTGCCCCAACCGCGCCGCTGCTGACAATGACAATCTCCTTGCCGGATGCGCGGGCCGCGGCAATTTGCGCCGCCAGTTGGCCCAATTGCGCCGGATCAATTTGCTTCCGGCGATCGGTCAACACGCCCGTGCCCAATTTAACCACAATTCGGCTGGCGGCTTTAAGCGATTCACGATGCACTCAATGAGAATAGAAAACAAATTTCCCCCCGAAAACGCCAAAATGCGGATCCCCCGTCTCTTCGTTCCCCCTTCAACGTGTCATCGGGCTAGAACGCCCCGCCCATGACGTTCAGCACGCTCTTAAAGGGCGCGGACGTAAACTGTCCCTTGGCCAGCGGGTCAAAAAAATGATCGCTCTTCAAATCAATGAGCAGCGCCAGCCCGGCCAGGTCTCTCGGGCATTTTACGTCCGGCACCACGCAATTTTGCAGGCCGAACCTTTGTTCGCGATTGTTCCGGGAATTTTGAAGGTCAATATATTTTGCTTTGTCGAACGAAACGTTCAGCGCGTCAATGCCCGCGAAATCGTAACCGGTTTCTTTTTTGAACGAGGGCAATGAGAGTCCGGCGCTCTTTTGCGGCAATTTGCCGACCGTGAAGATGTTGATCTGCCCTTTGCGGTTCCTGACAATGTCCAGTTCTGCCAGGTTGAACCGGAGCAATGTCAGATGCAGTTCTTTCTTCAACAGCGCGGCCCGGTCGTATTCGATATGGATCTCCGGGACGTTCAGAAACGGCGTGCCTCCGAAGCTCGGCGGATTATAGATTTTGAGGTCGCGTATTTCAATGGTCGGCTCGGTCCAACCCAGTTCGACACGGCCGATTTCCGCATCCATCCCCGATCGCGCGCGAATGTTGTGCTCAATCAAAATCCGGAGAATCGTATTAAGCGACAACAAGATCGCGACGACCAGCGCCACCGCCAGCAAGGCCAGCCGAAATATCCATTTTATAATCCACTTGATCATTTTACGCGCTTTAAACTGTCACATCTTCCGGCCGCACTTCCAGGCATTCATCCTGGTCTTCCCAGAGGGCTGCAGGATAATGGTTAAGCAATCTGGGCGCGAGTTCTTTGCCGGCGTCCGCGAGAATTTTTTCCGCCTGTTGCGCCGCGTTTTCGAAAGCGGCATCGTAGCCGCCGGCGCGCCGCTGGCGGTCGTCCCAATGCGCCACGGCGTGGATGGGTTCATATCTTTGCGCCCAGCGTTGAAGTGCGGCGCGCATTTCGGCGGGTATTTCATCAAACGAGACAAGTGTTTCACTGCAATGCACGCATATCAACCCCGATTCCCGGACGTCGCGGGTGAGCAACGGCAATGCCGGGGCATGGCAGCAAGGAGCTTCCATATACCCGCCGGGCATGGTGGTCAACCGCTTTTGCCAGATGGATCGCTCATGGCCGATTTGCGCCCCCAGCCGATACACCACCGCCAACGGATGGGAAAAGCGCCATACCCGCCCTTCAAGCTGGCTCAACGTTTGCGAGAGCCAGCGCGCCAGAGTCAGGTCGTCCCAGTCCCGCAATCCCTGGCCGTATTCACGCCAGAGCAATTCCAGCGGCGAAGTTTCCTGTTCAAAATCCATGCGCTTAAACCGTTTGCCAGTCCGGTTTGTTGTCGAAGACCCAGCGATAATAACTCTTCATTTTCAAAAGCGACGCCGCGGACTCATCCAGGCAAAGGGTGACTTGTGGATGCAACTGCAGCGCCGACGCCGGGTTCATCGCCGTGACCGGCCCCTCCACCGCCCCCGCGATCGCCCGCGCTTTCTTTTTTCCGAACGCCAGCAACAGGCAATGCCGCGATTCCATGATGGTGCCAATGCCCATGGTAATCACGTGATGCGGCGCCTCGGATTCCCCGCCGAAAAAGCGCGCGTTGTCACGGCGGGTGCGCGCCGTGAGCGTTTTGATGCGCGTCCTCGAGGCGAGCGAAGAAGACGGTTCGTTAAAGCCGATGTGACCGTCCGCCCCGATGCCCAGCAACTGCAAATCAATGCCGCCGGCGGCCCGGATTTCTTCTTCATAGTTCCGGCAAAAAACCGGTATGTCGGGCGTCAAACCATCCGGGATGTGGATGTTTCGATTGGCGATATTGATGTGGCGAAAAAGATTTTCCCGCATGAAATAGTGATAAGACGCCGGATGTTCCGGCGCAAGGCCGGCGTATTCGTCCAGATTAAAGGTCTTGACCCGGCGCCAATCGAGTTTCATTAGCGTCAGTTGGCGATACAGCGGAAGCGGAGTGCTTCCAGTTGCCAGACCGAGCACCGCGTCGGGCTTTCCACGCAGCAATCGGGCGATAAGTCGCGCCGCCACTTTGGCCGCTGCCTCCTGCGTGGATTGTATGATGATTTCCATTTATGAAAGTTTATAAACACCAAAAACTCGCCCCGAAAGCGAGCCAATTTGTTTTTGCGGATACCAAAGAACCGCCAGAAATGGATTCTTTCCTGTTCCCGGCTTTGCCCCGGGCAATGCCGGTCGGCAAGCTCGGATATAATTTTTCGCGCCGAACCCCGCCGCGTTCCTCATTGCGCCGGATATCCGACTGGCAACTGATGTTTGGTCGAAGACTCGTTAGCCTCGTCGCCTGCGATTATTGCAGCCGATTCAAGGCGCTCAAGACTGCCCTCACGGACGCCAATTCGATGTTCGTGTCCACGCCGGCGCCCCATCGGGATTTGCCGTCGGCCCCTTTGATTTGAATATACGCGATCGCTGCGGCCTCTTCGCCCGAACCCAGGGCGTGCTCGCTGTAATTTGAAATCTCAAAGCGCGCCCCGATGGTTCCCAGCCCGTGTACCAGCGCCGCAAGCGGACCGTTGCCATGGCCGGAAATTTCGACGTTTTTCCCCGCGTTTACAAGGGCGGCGCGGCATTTGACCATGCCATTTTTGCTTTCCGCGGAAAATGATTTTAATTGCCAGGGCGAATTGCGTTCCACGTACTCGCGCCAGAACATTTGCTTGAGTTCCTTCCCCGAGACCTCGCGTCCGAGCCGATCCACCTCGTCATTGGCAATGGGACCAAATTCGCGCTGCATTTCCTTCGGCAATTCAATGCCGAATTCGCTTTCAAGCAGGTACGCCACGCCGCCCTTGCCGCTCTGGGAATTGACGCGAATGACCTCGCGATATTCACGGCCGATGTCAGCCGGATCAATCGTCAGATAGGGCACGTCCCAGTGCGCCTGCGCCCGCTGTTTCCATTCACCCAATCCTTTGCGAATCGCGTCCTGGTGCGACCCGCTGAACGCCGTGAAGACCAATTCCCCGGCGTAAGGATGCCGTGGCGGCACGGTCATGCCCGTGCAGCGTTCATAGACCTCGACAATCGAATTTAAATTTGAAAAGTCCAGGCCCGGGTCAATGCCGTGCATGTAAAGATTGAGAGCCACCGTCACAATATCCAGATTTCCTGTGCGTTCGCCGTTGCCGAAGAGCGTCCCTTCCACGCGTTGGGCGCCCGCCAGTAATCCAAGTTCCGTGGCAGCCACGCCGGTGTTGCGGTCGTTGTGCGTGTGCAGGCTCACTATCACAGAATCTCGCTTCTTGATGTTGCGGCACATCCATTCGATTTGGTCGGCATAGACATTGGGCATCGCCACTTCCACGGTGTCCGGGAGGTTCAGGATTATCTTTCGCTCCGGTGTGGGTTGCCACACGTCAATCACCGCTTCGGATATGTCCTTTGCAAACTCCACTTCCGTTCCGGAAAAACTCTCGGGTGAATACTCGAGCATCACCGCCGTGCCTTCGAGGCGCGGCAACCGCTCTTTGATCCAGGTTGCCCCGCGCACAGCCACTTGTATGATTTCTTCCTTGGACTTTTCAAAAACCACCCGCCGTTGCGCGGGCGACGTTGAATTATACAAATGGATGATCGCTTTCTTCGCGCCAATTAATGATTCAACGGTCCGCTCAATCAAATCTTCGCGGGCCTGGACCAGGCACTGCAGCCAAACGTCCTGCGGCGCGCGGTTTTCTTCGATGAGTCGCCGATTGAACGTGAACTCCGTGTTCGACGCCGAGGGAAAGCCAACCTCGATCTCTTTGAACCCTATTTTTACGAGCGTCTGGAACAGCTCGAGCTTTTGCGAGACATTCATCGGCACCGCCAGCGCCTGGTTGCCGTCACGCAAATCAACGCTGCACCAAATCGGCGCGCGGGTGAGGACGCCTCGGGGCCATTGCCGGTCCGACAACGGCACCGGCGGAAACGGGCGATACTTTTTAGACGGATCTTTTTGCATGTTTCTTTCAGTTATGGCGATGACGCGTTTGCTCCAGCGGCCTGAAAGCAAAAACCCCATCGCCGGGTTGGCGACGGGGCTTTGATAAAACGTTGAATGCAAATCAGAACCCGTCCGCCACGCGACACGGCGGCAGCAGATTCAGATTTAAAGCGCGATTCACACGCTAAAAATATCAAATGCGCGAACAAACGTCAAATATTTTGATTTAATCAGCCGTCGTTCACGTCTTGCCGGCCGCATCGCTCCTGTCGGCCAGCTTCCATATCGTCAACAATCCGGCAAACCCGCACACCAACAGCAGGCTCACGGCCACGCCAGCGCTGTTCGTGTATTGCGGCGCAAATTGCAAAGACAATGCCCCTATGGCCGGGCCGATGCAATTGCCCATCCCAATGGCCGCTTCGTGGATACCTCCGTGCTCGCCCTTTGTGTCCCCCGCATCCATCGAATAAAAGAGCGAGGAATAATAGATTAAGCCAATCGCCGCCCCCAGGAAGATTTGGGCGACTACAAGCACAACCAGGTTGGGGGCCATGACAATGGTTGCAAACGAAGCGATCAGAACGACAAACGACGCCGCCAGCCAATGAAAACGATAATGCCACCCCGGCCACCGCCACAGCGCCACAAAAGCCACCACGCGGACGAAATACCACAGCGTGCAGGCAAAACCCGCCAGCATGGGCGATAAATGAAATTTCGCGGCGATTCCCGGAATGACCGCGATGAGCGTCTGGATGGCGATATACGCAAATGGATTGGCCAGCCACGCCATTCGCAGAAAAACTTTGGCGCGCGGCGAGGCCGGCCGGTGCGGCTTGGGCCGCGCGCATGCCGCGGATTCCGCGGCCTCACGGGTCATTTCATTCGCCTGCCCTTGCAGCCAAAGCGCCAGCGCCAGCATCCCCAACATAATCGCCAGCGGCAGCATAAAAATAATCTTATAACCAAATGCCTTTATGAGGCTGCCGCCGGTAAAATAGGCCAGCGCGGCGGTCAAGGCCCAAATGACATTGTAAATCCCGACCATGCGCGGCAGTTGCGCGGCCGTTTCGCCGTCGCTGACGAACGCTTCGAGTGTCGGCCAGATAAAACACATCCCGATGTTCACGGCGATGGCGATGATGACTTCGGCCCACGCCCGCGGCCACACGAAACTCAGCGCCAGGCCGGCGGCCAGGGATAGGGCCATAATCACGTAGCCGATTTTCAGCGCGCTGAAGTAGCCGCGACGCTGCGCGAATTTTCCCGTCTGCCAGGCCGCAAACGAATAGACCAGCCCCAGGCACGCCGCCAGCGCGAGGTTTCGCTTGTCGCCAAATCCAAATGCGTCGCGCATCCAGAAATAAAGATAATTGAAATAAAAAACCGTCCCGAAGGAATTTAATCCTTCGAGCGCAAAGATAGAAAATTTGATTTTTTGGCGCGGGGTCATCGCTATGCCGAAACCTCTTCGATGGCTTCGCGGCAAGACCGTCTGGCCGCGGGAGACATCGGCGGACTCAGTGTGTCCAATTCGGCCTCTGAATACCAGCGAATGTCGTATGTTCGGCCTCGGCGCGCTGAACCATGACGCTCGACGCCGTTGCACAAAAAGATCGCCTGCCCACCGTGGCTCCCAGTGAAGGTGGGAGCAAGCACGACCGATGCTAAGAATCTTCCGTGCGTCTTGCCCCTCCTGCCGGATTTTGGCTTAATGTCGTCGTTTTCATGTCAGCAAAACGTAAAAAAGATTCAAATCAAACTGAATTGCCAATCGAGGGTCTGGCGGCGTCCGACCCGCCGCCGAAAAAGACTGGCGACGCCGGCGGCAACGGGAACGGCGCGCAACACGTCATCGCCGAAGCCGTTGATAATATTGCGCCAAAGCCCTTTGACCCAAAAAAACGCGCCATTGGATTGCATGCGCGAGTGGACCGGGGATTTCTGGAGTACGCCAGCTACGTGATTCGCGACCGCGCCATTCCCAATTTGGCCGACGGCCTGAAACCGGTGCAGCGGCGCATCTTGTGGGCATTGCACGACAAGGACGACGGACGCTTTATCAAAGTGGCCAATGTTGTCGGCCATACAATGCAATATCACCCGCACGGTGACGCGTCCATTGGCGACGCCCTTGTGGTGCTGGCCAACAAACGTTATCTCATGGAAGGACAGGGAAATTTTGGAAACATTTTTACGGGCGACCCGCCGGCCGCGCCGCGTTATATCGAATGCCGTCTCACTGAGTTGGCCCGCGCGGAGCTGTTCAACGACGAAATCACGGAATTCGTTCCCAGCTACGACGGTCGTAACCGGGAACCGGTCACGTTGCCGTGCAAACTGCCCCTCACATTAATGCTCGGGGCCGAAGGCATCGCCGTCGGACTGAGCGCTCGGATTCTCCCGCACAATTTCCCGGAACTGATCGAAGCGCAGATTGCGATTCTCAAAAAGCAGCCATTCAAATGTCTGCCCGATTTTCAGACCGGCGGCCTGATGGACGCGCGCGATTATCAGGACGGTAAAGGTTCCGTGAAAGTGCGCGCGCGAATCAAGATCCAGGACGAATCCACCGTGATGATCACGGAAATTCCACCCGGCACCACAACCGATTCGCTCATGGCGTCCATCGAGGACGCGGCGCGCAAAGGCAAACTCAAGGTCAGGTCCATCAACGATTTCACTTCGGAGAACGTCGAGATCGAGATTAAGTGTCCCTCCGGCGTGGATGCGGAAAAACTGGTGGACGCGCTGTACGCCTTCACCGATTGCGAAGTCACGATTGCCAGCCGCATTGTCGTGATCAAAGACAATCGGCCGATGGAATTGACCGTCAGTGAAGTGCTGCATGAGAACACGACGCGAGTCGTGGCCATCCTCAAACGCGAACTGGAATTGCGGGAGAAGCAGCTTCTCGACGAACTCCATTACCGCACGTTGGAACGCATTTTCATCGAGGAACGCATCTACAAAGGCATCGAGAAATGCAAAACGGGCGAATCTGTCATTGCCTCCGTCTATGACGGATTCAAGCCGTTCAAAAAGCACCTCGTGCGCGAAATCGTGGACGCCGACGTTGAAAAACTATTGCAAGTGCGCATCCGGCGCATTTCGCTGTTTGACATCAACAAACACCGTGAAGAGATGGAAAAAACCAGGGCGGACCTGGACGAAACGCGCAAAAATCTCAAGGGCCTTACCAAATACGTCGTCGGGCATCTCGAAGCGTTGCTGGAAAAATATGGAAAAGAATATCCGCGTCTCACCACCAAATCTTCGCGCCACGAAGAAGTGGACGCCAGGGCCGTGGCCTTCAAGGCCTTCAAGGTGGGGTACGACCGCGAAACCGGCTACGTCGGCTACAAGGTCAGTGGCGAAGAATTTAAGGTCGAATGCACCAAATTCGACAAAATCCTTCTGGTATTCAAAGACGGGACCTACAAGGTGACCGAACTGCCCGAAAGGCTGTTCGTCGGCCCGGAGATGGTCTTTTGCGGTCTGCCGGACCGTGACCGCGTTTTCACCTGCGCCTACACCGACCGCAACGCCAGTTACCTCAAACGTTTCACCTTTGGCGGCGCGATTACAAACAAGGTCTATTTTTGCATTCCGGAAAAATCGCGCGTCCTCTATTTTGCGCCCGATACGCCAAAGACACTGTACATCCGTTACAAGCCCGCGCCGCACCAAAAGGTCAGCCAGCAAACCTGTGACCCCGGCGAGATTGAAGTCAAAAGCCCGAAAACACGCGGACGCCAAATCTCGATTAAGGACATTTCATCGGTCACCGCCGAGCCGACGCGTGGCTGGGATGACAAAGCCACGACAACGAAGTTGGTTTTTGTCTAGTCAAGCTCATCACATCCGCCACCATGCACAAGGTCAACACAGGAAAGATGGTTGAAATCAAATGGTCTTCACCCAAAGGAAAGTTTGCGGGAGCGGGCAAGGAAATTTCCGAAGAGTTGGGACGCAAACCAGAATCCTGGCCCACCCGCCGGCCCTGCCAGGTGTACATAGGTCCTGCCGGCTTCTCGTTGTTGATGGATCTGTTGGCGATACGGCCATTGCTGGAACGCTTCCTGAAACATGGCGAAGTGAAAATAGACAAAATCCAAACAATATGCAATCAAACCAATTTCTCAGGGGTGGGCGGTTTTGCCCGCAAACTGACAGTTCTCGCATTGCTATTTGCTATTTGAGACTCATTCGCAAGTCACAAGGCGCCGTGGCCACAAACACTTTGAGCTGAGAATGGAAGCTTAACATCCGCCCCTCCGGTTGAGGTGCTCCAGGAACCGCGCCGCCAAGGCC
>JBOHXA010000319.1:0-8201 GCA_050737335.1 Limisphaerales bacterium
ATGATACACTACACTAACTAATGTGAAAAACCCAATAGGGCGCCTGAATTTTCGGCGGCGCTGATTTGTTTTCCTCCGGGGCACATATTTTCGGGGCCGCCATTTTCCCAGTGGCGCAGCCGGTACAGGGTGGCGAAATTGAAATCAGGAGCCGGGCCGCCCTGGCCCCCGATCACTTCGGCGCCGCGCCGCACGTTATCCTGCAACCATGCGGGCATTCGCAGGTGGTAGGGATTGCGCCGCACCTCGCCTGCGTGGAATGATAATGCGGCCAGCAAATCCGCCACGTCATCCACGCTCGACTCGACCATCAGGTTGGGCGACGCCATGGGCGCCCAATACTCGGTTTCAATCAGCAAACACCGGAAATCCCGGGGCAATCTGTCCAAGGCGTCCATGACCAAAAAATGTGTGCCAATATGGGTGACGTTCCAATCGGTCTCGTGCGGAAAAAAGATTGCTTTGGGTTGGTGGCGCGCGAGGATGCCCGCAACGATATTCACCGAGTCAGACCAGCGCGCCGGATCATCGGCTCGAGATTCAAGGTTGACCTTGTCCAGGCCACCCGGCGCGGTTTGTTCGAGATCGAACCCGAGCCAGTCGCAGGCGTTCTTCAGTTCCTGCAGCCGGGATTCCTGGCGGCTTTTCTTGCTGCCTTGCGTAACAGCGACATTGACGACTTTCATCCCGGTTTCCCGCATGAGCCGCAATGCGAAGCCGCCAATGAGGCATTCATCATCCGGATGCGGGGAAAAAATGAGGGCGACAGGGGCGTGGGGCTGGTGACGTGTTTTGCCGCGCGCCGGGATGCCACCCAGGGGCAAAGATTTCCCATCCGCAACAAGTTGCGCGAAAGAAGAGGCAAAACGCTGATAAGGATTCATCGCCACGTTGTACAACAAACTACTACAATGGACAAGCTACTGTTTCAGAGAAAGGTCCGCTATTCAATCCCCAATTCAGGGGGGTTGTGACAAAGACTGTGTTTGAATAAAACTAGGATCGAAGCTGACCTTGCTCAGTAAACCACCTGGAGTTTGCTTTTATGGAAGTCATTATTCGGCCCAATGCGGAGGCCGCGACTGATTTGGTAGCGAAGGTTATCGCGCAGGAGTTGCGCGCCAATCCGCGACTGGTGATCGGCCTGGCCACGGGCCGGACCATGGAGTCCGTGTATTCCCGGCTGGTCCAATTGCATCGCGAGGAAGGCTTGAATTTTTCATCCTGCCGCACCTTTAATTTGGACGAATACGCCGGGCTGACCGGCAGCCATCGCAATTCGTACCGGCATTACATGAACCATAATTTATTTTTGAATGTAAATGTGGATTTGAAAAACACGCATTTGCCCGACGGCGCGGCTGCCGACATTGAAGCGGAATGCGACAAGTATGAAAAACTATTGGCGCGGTGCGGGGGAATTGATCTGCAGTTGCTCGGCATAGGGCTGGCCGGGCACCTGGGGTTCAACGAGCCGGTTTCCTCGCTGCGGTCGCGCACGCGCATCAAGGTGCTTTCTCCAGTGACGCGTGCCCAAAACGCGAAACTATTCGACTTGCCGGACGAAATGCCGCGGCGCGCAATCACGATGGGGGTGGGGACCATTCTGGAAGCTCGCCGGTGTGTGTTGCTGGCCACCGGCGAGGACAAAGCGGACATCGTGGCCCGCGCGATTGAAGGTCCGGTCACGAGCATGCTTTCGGCCACGGCGTTGCAATTTCATCCGCGCTGCGTCGTGGTGCTGGATGAGGCCGCCGCAGGCTGTCTTCAGGAGACGGATTATTACCGTTGGATTTTTGAAAATGAACCGCAATGGCAGCCCTTTCGCCAGGAGACGAAAACGTCCAATGGCATTCCGTCCAATTCGGGCCACTGGATCAAAGAAGCGGCCCAAGCCATTGTGGACCATAATCGAACTTAAAGGGAGTTCGTTCGCGAATCTTTCGCGTATCGGCGGGGATTGGGAAAGTCTTTGACACCGCGGGCCGAATATACTTCCATAGAAGTGGCTGGCGATGAAACCTCAAAGCAAATGCCACGACGCATTCGCGCGCGTTAAATCCACCGGCGAAATTTCCAACACCGTTTTCCCTGAAAATCCCGGGAAAGGCGGGACCTCCGATGACTTTCCCAAAACCCATGTCAATTACTGGAAAGAGCGATTAATCGCGCGGAGGTATCGCTTTCCAGCCTCGGGAGGATCAGAAGCCAACCTGGCGGCCTTTGTGAATGATGCCCGGGACGGGTATTTTTTCCCTCTGGGTGGCGCGGACGAGGAAACGGCCGCGGCAAAAGCATGCCGGATATTTCAAATGGTCACGCATCAGGGCTGGGACGACGTTTGCCGGGAATTTTCGCGCGAATTGATTGTCAGCTTCGAGTGGTGCGCAAACCCGGTCTTATGGACTTATACCACGATTCACACGCTGGTGGGAAAGGAAGAGGCGCCCTCTGACCTGCCGACCGCCAATCCCAATCGCCACCGTGTGTTAGTGGTCGAACATGATGACGGTATCCGCCGTGCATTGTGTTGGAGCATGGATCATCAGGCCGGCTTTGTCAGTGTGCCGTGCGCTTCGCCGGAATCTTTTGGTCAAATGCTGGCATTCCATAAGCCACGGATGGTCCTCCTGAGCCGCAAATTGGCCGGCGCGGTCGGTTTTAAGCGCGCCGGCGCCATTGCTCTGGTCCAGCCAGGCGTCCAGGCCGTCTGCTATTCGGTTCATGCGGACGGCGATAAGATGTTTGTCTCCACTCCGGGTGGCGCGGCGGGTTATTTGGTGAAAAGAGTCCCGCCAGACCGGATACTGGAGCCTGTTCTCAAAGCCGTTAACCGACCTGGTTTAACCCCTGAAGATCTTCTGCTGCGCGTCAGATACTATTTTCAGCAACTGCTGCAACTGCCGTCCAACCAGCATAATGCCGCCGTGGCCAGCCTGACGCCCCGGGAACGTGAAGTGCTCGATCTTTTGAGCAAGGGCTTTGTGGACAAAGAAATTGCCCAGGCCATGGGCATTGGCATCTGGACGGTACACGATCATATCAAGAATATCTTCCAGCGCCTTCACGTGCGCACTCGAGTGGAAGCGGCCATTCGCTACATAGAGAAATAACCTCCGTCAATTCCGCGCCATTCCGGTCACAAAAGCCCCGGGTTCCTGGCGCGTGTTCTCTTTCAGAGTGCCCCCCAAAACAGGGGATGGACGCCTTTAAAAAAATACTTAAAGATGGCGACCAGTGAAAGTAATAAAATTGTCCTGATTTGAGTCTGAACACACCCTAATCCAAAGCTATATGAAATCATCACTACATCCCGTCACAGCAAGGTTCGCGGCATCCGCGGTTTCATTCCCGGTGGCGCTCCTGTTTTTGTGCGCCGCGCCTTCCGCCATCGCCCAAAACTACAATTACGATGCCACCATCCTGTCAAACCAGCCGGCCGTATATTATGAAATGCAGGAATCGCCGGGAGCGGGCAGCGCCATTGATTCTTCCGGCAACGGTAATAGTGGCACGATTGATTATGACCTTGGTTACAGCGGCACCAACGACTACCCGGTCCTGGGTCTGCCTGGAATAGATACCAACGCCTACTTATTTCACACCTATACCGATATTGACTATGAGACGCATGTTTCGGACATAGACGGCTATAGCCCGAATCCACAAGGCCCCTTCTCGGTCGAATTCTGGGCCCGCCCGACCAGCGATGCGAACAACTATCTCGTTCCCGTGGGAAGCGTCAGTGGTTCCTATCCGCAGCCGGGTTGGGATTTTTATCAGACCCCGGGCGCCCCGGGAAATTGGGTCTTCAATGTTCCCACCGCGGGGGCCTTTATAGCGACCAGCCAGACCGTCAAAAACCAATGGACGCATTTGGTCGGCGTTTATGATGGCACGAATTTAACCTTTTACGTCAACGGAGTGGCGACCGCGACGGCCAATGGTTCGGGCTTTACCGCCGGCACCGGCGACTTGTTTATCGGCAACTGTCCTCCGTCCGGATGGGGCGCGTTTGACGGATATATTACTCAAGTGGCTTTTTACACCAACGCGCTCACGGCGGCTCAAGTTTTGAATGATTACAAGGTGGGAACAAATTCTTTTGCCACCAACGGCGAGCCCCCGCAGGTCCTCGAAGATGCCGGGGCAACCAATACGGACCCGCAATCCATCGCGGTTGATGGCGGGAGCGCGGCCACGTTCGATCCGATCGCCATTGGAAGCACGCCGTTGTCTTATCAATGGTACAGCAACGCAGTGGCTGTGGCAGGGGCGACCGGCAGCATCTTAACCTTCACGGCAACGCCATCGGCCAATGACTCGACTTATTACGTCATCGTTACGAATAATTTTGGCAGCACCACCAGCCAGGTGGCAACTCTGACGGTCTATAACGCTTTGGTCATCAATAGCGCGCCGATGTCCATCGGGCGTTATGTCGGGAGTTATGCGGCTTTCCATGTGACAGCCAGCGGGACCTCTCCGATAAATTACCAATGGTCGGTCAGCGCCGACGGTGGAAACACTTTTACAACAATCGCAGGCGCGACGAACGAAAGTTACTGGCTATCCAATGTTCAACTGGCTGAGAACGGGTACCAATACTCCGTGCTGGTCACCGGCCCAGGCGTTTCTTCAACCCCTCCGGCGGCTACGTTGAGTGTGACCGCCAGGCCCGTCAACGTTCCATTGACGGGTTATGGAGCGGTCGTGGCCGCGGACCATCCGGTGGCCTTTTGGCAGCTAAACGAGCCGGGCGGAAGCAGCACGGCAATAGATGCGGTGGGCAGCTTTGACGGCGCCTATGATCTCGCGGTCACAAATGGAATTACCGATCCGGGCAGCATTCTGTTCGGAGAACCCGGCGGGGTTCCCGATGACACTAATACCGCCGTGGCTCTTGTTTCGCCCGCGGCCGGCGTGGGCGGAACGGTTCAGGTCCCGTGGGCGCCTGAACTCAATCCCGACATTCCCTGGTCGGTCGAAACCTGGGTTCAGCCGGCCTCGCTCGGCGCCAACGGCGGCGATTACCGCGTGGTTCTATCCTCCGAATATAATGAATATCCCTATCCTTACAATGGCTGGTACATATACCAGCAGCCCAACGGCACATTTGCGTTTGTGCCCGAACCTGGGAATGGATTCCTGTCGGCGGGTTCTATCACACCGGGAAACTGGTATCACTTGGTGGTTACTGACGATGGCACCAACTTCAATCTTTACATCAATGGCGTCCTGGCGGTGGCGCCGTACCCCCTGGCTGACGCTGATTTCATCCCCAACGGCGACGGCATCAATCCCGATGGCAGCGCGGGGATTGGCGGAGCCGACGGGGCGAATTTTGTCATGGGACAACGCACCGATGGCGCCTTTAACACATTCCAGGGCGTCATCGAGGACACGGCGGTTTACAACTACGCCCTCACTCCGCGCCAGATCACGACACATTACCTGAATCAGGTAAACCTTACCATCTCCAGGTTGGGCGGGAATGTCATTATCAACTGGACGGCTGGCACCGGCACATTGCAGGAATCCGCCGGGGTGAACGGCCCTTACACAAGTATGATTGGAGCGACGCCCCCTTATACCGAATCCACGAGTGGAGTGACGATGTTTTATCGTATTTTGAGGCAATAACTTGAGTAACAGCCAATAGCCGCCCCGCCAGCGCCTCATCACGAGGGTTGGCGGAGCGGGATTGAAACGGATTGTTTATTCAGTTGCGTTCGGAGAAATTTGCAATGCAAGGGTCATCCATTGAAGGCCTTGATGCCAGCGGTCGCGGCGTCGTTTGCAGGCTCCTCTTTCTCCGCCATCAGCCCATCGAGAGAGACAAGCCACCGGCTGTGTTGTTTCAAGATCGCGGCGGGTTCACTTTGATTGAGCTATTGGTTGTCATCGCCATCATCGCCATCCTTGCGGCCATTCTTTTGCCTGTGCTCGGCAAAGCAAAAATGCAGGCCTGGCGCGTCGAATCGGGCAGCAACGTCAGGAATCTTCAAATAGGGGCCAATATGTATTCCAACGACAATAACGGCTACCTCCTCCCCAACGCGCCGTTTTTTCCGGTTATACCCGGGGCGAAGTCCTGGGTAGATGTCAGCTCCACGGCATATGAAGAAAGTCTCACGAAGAATCTGGAGGGCAACACGAACATGGCTCTCTATACCGACGCCCTTCTGGCGCCTTTTCTATCCAACCAGCTTGGGGTTTACAGATCTCCCGGGGACACGATGCCGTCCCCAAACGGCCAACGCGTTAGAAGCTATTCCATGAACGGCCAGATGGGTTGCGCTTATCTCGTTTTGGACGACTTCAACGAGGATCCCGGCGCGCTTCAGTACAGCAAAGAGTCGGATCTTAAATTTCCCATCACGCCATCACAGGGATTTGTCTTTTGTGAGGAAAGTCCGTATACGATCAACGATGGATTGCTTCAGGTGGCCGCTCTAACGACCAAGCCCGGATTCCCGGATGTTCCAGCTGCGTACCTTGGGGGCGCCTGCGCTTTTTCGTTCGCGGACGGGCACGTCGAAATTCACCGATGGTTTACGAAGACCCTTTTAACGGCAACGGGAGCGTTTCCCAACCTGTACAATGGCAATCAAAACGTAGATTGGATATGGTTTTCGCAGCATGCCGCCGCCAGCGTCCCTACTACTCCTTGAACGGAAGTTGAAGCATTTAATTTACAGAGCACGAGCGGCGGTTTTTAGCGGCGTAATCTGTCTTTGTGGTTCCATCGCGCGCGCCGGTCTATGGAGCACGGGCTATTACCCCGGATACGAGCAAAGTTTCATGCCCGCTTCAAATATTGATTTCACGGCGCTGACACACATCATCCATTTTTCAGTCATTCCAAATTCCGACGGCACGCTCAATAGCAGCGATAATGACATCACTTTGGCCAATTCCGCGGACATCGTTACGCGCGCGCGCGCCGCGGGCAAACCGGTGATTATTTGTGTAGGCGGCGCGGATTCCGAAACTGATTTTGAGGCCGCCACGACCAATCCGATTTTGCCGGTGTTTATAAATAATCTGACGAACTTCATGGCCGCGCGCAATTACGACGGCGTGGACATTGACTGGGAGCCGCTTACTGCCGCCGACGCCCCATCATTTACGAATCTGGTGTATAGCCTGCGGTCGGCCTTGAATCATTTTTCCGGGCACAAGCTGCTCACGGTGGCGGCGGGAGCGTATCCGCCTTATGGGGACCCACCGACAGCCGAATATACAATGTTTGCCGCACTCCAAAACCAATTCGACCAGATCAACATCATGACCTATGACCTTTCCGGACCGTACGAGGGCTGGGTCTCGTGGTTTAATTCGCCCATTTACGACGGCGGATACCGGTTTCCGAGCACTGGCGGCCTGGTTCCTTCGGTCAATGGCGCGGTCAGCAATTTTGTGGTCAATGGAGTTTCTCCGTCCAGGCTGGGAATAGGCATCGCATTTTACGGAGACGTTTGGGAGGGCGGCGCCGGCGCTTCGACCGGCGGGGTCACCCAGCCGCGCCAGTCATGGACAGCCGCGCCCGTCATGACCGACGCCACCTATGACACAATCATCGCCAGGTACTATCAAACGTTCCTGTACCACTGGGACACCAACGCGCAGGCGGCCTGGCTGAGTATCAGCAATGCCGACGCGAGCGACGATATGTTTATTTCTTATGACGACCCGAGAACGTGCGAATCAAAAGTCAGTTATGCCCGCAACGAGGGGCTGGGAGGCGTCATGATTTGGGAACTGTCCCAGGATTTTCAGAGCGGAGAGCCTCAGCCATTGCTCGGGGCGGTGAAAAAGGCGCTGGCCACGCCGGGTCCAATAACTATTTCAAAATCCGGCTCGCAAATTGAGCTGAATTTTTTAAGCATTCCGTTGGGCTCGTATGGCATTGAATGGGAAAGCAACCTGACTGGCGGTGCTTGGAACACTTTGATGGTCACAAACGTCGCCGGGAGCGGCGGAGTCCTACAAGTTTTTGACCCTCATTCGCCAATTGCGGCTCAACGATTCTACCGCGTGCAAACGCCCCCTTGATAATAGCGCGTGAATTATTCTCCGCTGCAATGAAAGATTTTTTGCCAAGATAGCCCTGTTTGACAACCGGGAATGCGCCGTCGCCGCCCGTACAGCGGGCGGGCCGAATCCCCGGTATGCGGGACGATTCAACGTTCGACTAC
>JBOHXA010000320.1:0-1125 GCA_050737335.1 Limisphaerales bacterium
GCGTGGCCAACGCGAATTATTATCTGCTCGGCACGACGAATCTGGCGAAACCGTTGACCAAATGGACGCGGCTGATGACGAATCAGTTTGACAACAACGGCAATTTTAATTTCACCAACACCCTGGACACCAATTCGTTCCAGGACTTTTATATGTTGCAATTGCAGTGACATGCATCGAATTGACGAACCGTCCGGCACGGAAACGAATCAATCGCCGGAAACAGCGCTGGCGACCAAAAAACAACCGGCCGCGCGTTACCGTGTTTGCATCCGGCCCGCTCCGCGCTCCGCCGTCCGCCAGCGATTCGGGCATGGTCAAGCCAGAGTCGCCGGACGGGATATCGAACGCGCCATTTCCCGTTTCCGGCGCGGCGCAATGCAAATTTGCACGATGCTGGATGGGAATGATCAGCCTGTTGACCTGTTTCAATCCGCGCCCCGCTCCTGCGAGCGGAGCGACGATGCCGCTCGATCCAAGCCGGGCCGCGCTGGATTGTTGAACGTGGCGGTTGATTTGTTCGTGGATTTTATGTCCTTTGATGGTGCGCAACGCATCGCGGGTTTGGGCATGTTGGGCAATCGCCGTGGAAAATGGTCAGAGCGAGCTCACGCTCGCTGCCAGGGTGGTTGGGGGCAGGCGTGCGCGGCTACGGGAACCGGGAGGCCCAGCTATGGGAACCGGCGAAATTAAGTAAAATCGTCATGCTAGGGTTTTGCGGGCTTAATTTCGGTAAATGAAATGCTGAATTTCAAATTAAGGGCCTTAAAATGACGCGCTTTTGCGGGGAAATCGGCGGAATCGGGCTTAATTTGCGGGCCGGGATTTTTGGAAGAAAAGCTTAATTCCGGGGGGGTGCGAAATTAAGGGGGTAAACGGTGGCTTGGGCACTGTCGCGTGAGCGCGCACTGGCTAAATCCGCCTGTAATTGCACGTGCGAACTGGAAAAATTGGAGCGAACTCAAGTTCGCTGCCACGGTGGCTGGAAAACGGTAAGCACCAATGGCTGTGTCGTGAGGGGGTCTGAGTCGTTCGAACGGGCTTGAGGCCAAAACCGGAAATTTGAGCGGACTCATGTCCGCTGCCACGATTCGGCAAAGTTCTTTTTTCCGCGGTTCCCACCAT
>JBOHXA010000321.1:0-5566 GCA_050737335.1 Limisphaerales bacterium
ACGAAGCTGAGACCCGCGAATTGAATCAATTCCGTCATGATTTTCAAAAGGCGACCATTTGAGTGAGACAATCGTGGAAGGCCCAACGTTCGCGGAAATATTACAAAAAGGCGAAGCGAGTGTGCCCTGGCGAATAAAGGCCTACAGGCCCAAACGCTGCAACTGCTCCTGCAAAGCCATCTGGAATTCCTGCAAGTCAGCGGCGGATGGCTTATAGCCCTGCTGACCCGGGACCACGCCCAGCCTCCCTAGCTGGTCCAAATACCACTCCGCTTTTTGTCCGTCGCTGAAGGCCACCTTGCCGCTCACCACAGCGCCCGGACGGGCAATTTGGTCCACATTCACCGAAACCCGGCCGGGCGGGACTGCCGGCTCGACACTCTTTTCCACGGTTTTTTTTTCTTCCGGAACTTGCGGCTTTTCGGTCTTCGGCGGCTCCGGATCCTTTGGAGTCAATTTTAAATCATCCACCAGAAAGCGGGTTTCCATGTAAGTCAGCTTCAAACCAAATTCCTGGTTAAGGCGGGTTTGGATTTCGGAGAGCTTGGCTCCCGCCATAATCCAAGACGCAACGCGCTGCCGTTGTTCTTCGGTCAAATTCATTAGGATCAATTCTTCCATTTCGTCTCCAGGATTCAAGCCAAACTTCGCTGGCATTGGAAGGTCCCTTGGCAGCAATGGCATCAATGAGGAGGAAAAGGGGGATTCCGATCCGCCAAATCGAAAAACTGAAAACTTGAAACTGCCGCGTTTTCATGCATTTTCATCAGTTTGAGATTGTGAAAGAAATAGCGTCATCGCCGTCGGCCATTGTCGAAAATGAATTTGCATCCATTCGCCACTTGTTCCAGAGAAATGTTTTGCCCACCTACGCGCGTTATGATCTTGCGTTGAGTCACGGGGCAGGCTCCTACGTTTTTGACGTCGCGGGCCGTCGTTATCTGGACTTGGGCGGCGGCATTGCCGTCAATTGCCTGGGACACGCGCATCCGGCCATCACGGAGGCGCTCGTCGAGCAATCACGAAAGCTGGTTCACACCTGCAACCTGTACTACAACGAACCACAAGGTCGTCTGGCCGCCGAAATCGTGAAACACATCGGCGAGGGCAAAGTATTTTTCGGCAATAGCGGCGTGGAGGCCAATGAGGGTTTATTCAAACTCGCCCGGAAATTCGGGCATGATGAAGGGCGCTTCGAGATTTTGACCGCCTCCAATTCCTTTCATGGCCGCACGCTTGCCGGGATTTCGGCCACGGGCCAGGACAAAGTGAAAAAGGGATTTGATCCCATGACGCCCGGTTTCCGGCATATCCCGTATAACGACCTGGAAGGCGCGCGCGCGGCAATTTCCCCGGCAACAGCCGCGATAATGGTGGAAGGCGTCCAGGGCGAGGGGGGAGTGAGGCCCGCGACGCCGGCGTATTTGCTCGGTCTGCGGGCGCTATGCGATGAAAAAAAATTATTGCTGCTTATGGACGCGGTGCAATGCGGGCATTTCCGAACCGGACGATACCAAAGTTTCCAGCGCATTTTGGAAGGGACTCCGGACGGCGACGCGTTTTTGCCCGATGGCGTTTCCATGGCCAAGTCGCTTGGGGGCGGTTTTCCGATGAGCGCGTTCTGGGTGCGCGCGCCCTATGCGGACTTGCTTGGACCGGGCGCGCATGGAACGACGTGCGGCGGCTCGCCACTGGCATGCGCCGTGGCGCTGAAAATTTTTGAAGTCATCGAGCGGGAAAAACTGAATGCGCACGCGCGAACACTGGGTGACTGGATGCTCGCCGAGATGAAACGGCTTGCCGAAATCCATCCAACCGTCCTCAAAAACGCGCGCGGACTGGGATTCATGCTTGGGCTTGAATTGGTGGAAAAGGAAAGGATACCCGCCTTTGCTTCGAGCGATAAAACCGCCGCCACACAATTTACAAACCGGATGCACGCGGCCGGCGTCATGGTTGTTCCGGCGGGAACACACGTGCTTCGATTGTTGCCTCCATTGAACTTGAAGCCGCAGGAAGCCAGTGAAGGAATTTCAAAAATAGAGGAGGTGGTAAAGTCGCTGGCTTGATGGAACTTCCGCAGAAGAGGAGGAGTCTCTCCGGAGCGGGAGCGACCCCCGACGGAATTGATTTAAATAATTTATGACGCCTGAAGCGCATCAACATTTGTCCTCGTCCGATCCCGTCATGCGGCTGCTGATTCACGCGCATGGACAATGCGGTCTGGTGCCCGAGACGCGACGCAGTCCGTTTCAATCGCTCGTCCTGGCTGTGGCGCACCAGCAATTGCACGCCACGGCCGCCAATTCCATTCTGGCACGATTTAAAAAATTGTTTCCAGGCCGGACATTTCCGCGTCCGAAGGATTTGGCAACCGTCCCGGACCGGGAAATCCGCGCCTGTGGTTTTTCCTTCGCCAAAATCAAAGCAATTCGGGATATTGCCGAAAAAACATTGTCTGGCGTTGTGCCCGGCCCCCGCGAGATCGTCAATTTGTCCGATGACGAGATCATTCTGCGGCTGACGCAGGTGCGGGGCGTGGGACGATGGACGGTCGAAATGCTCTTGATATTTCAGCTTGGCCGGCACGACGTTTTGCCCGCGAACGATTTTGGCGTGCGCAACGGATTCCGGCATGCTTATAAAAAGCGCGCCCTGCCAGAGCCGAAACACATCCTCGCCCATGGCGAGATTTGGCGTCCCTGGCGCACCACGGCGTCATGGTATCTGTGGCGGGCGGCGGATGCGCTGAAGAAAAACGGGTGACGGGGCGGCCCGCATGGGTTATAAACCCTCTTTGAGTTGGACTGTTCCCGAACGCAAAATGAAACACTTGTTGTCATTGGAAAAATTGCCGGTGGCGGACATGGAAAGAATCCTGCGCGACGCCGTGGTGTTCAAACGCGAGCGGGCGCGCCTGGACCGCAAGCCGTTGGCCGGACAAACCTGGGCGCTGATGTTTTCCAAATCATCCACCCGCACGCGTGTTTCCTTCGAGGTGGCCGTTCGTGAACTGGGCGGCGACGCTTTCTTCCTCAATTCAAATGATATTCAACTTGGCCGGGGCGAACCGATCAAGGACACGGCCCGCGTTCTGGGCCGTATGGTTCACGGCGCGATTATTCGCACCTTCGCGCAATCCGACGTCGAAGACTTCGCTGAATTTTCGGAAATCCCAACGGTCAACGCCCTGACGGATGACGAGCATCCCTGCCAGATATTGGCGGACATTTTTACGTTTAAGGAACTCCGCGGGCCGATCGCGGGCAAGGTCGTCACCTTTGTCGGCGATGGCGCGTGCAACGTACCGCGCTCGTGGATTTTTGCGGCGGCGAAACTGAACTTTGAATTGCGCATCGCCGCGCCAAAAAAATTCCAGCCGCCAGCCCGGATACTGAAACGCGCCGGAGGCAAAATCATTTGCACGGATGATTTGCAAAAAGCGGCGCGGGGCGCGGACCTGCTTTATACAGACGTTTGGGTTTCCATGGGCAAGGAAACCGAAGCAGCCGAACGGCTGAAAATACTGAAGGGCTACCAAATCAATCAAAATCTGGTCAGGCTCGCCAAACCGGATGCGCTGGTGATGCATTGTTTGCCGGCATATCGTGGCAAGGAAATTGATGAAGAAACGTTCGAGGCCAGCGCCGACACGATTTTTACGCAGGCGGAAAACCGGTTGCACGCGCAGAAAGCGATTTTGAATTGGATTATAGGATAAATCCGTTTACGGAGGACCCGCAACAAATTACGCTTCGCCCCCATGAAAATTGTTCTCGCTTATTCCGGCGGCCTGGACACGTCAGTCCTGCTGTCCTGGATCAAGGAAAAATATGACGCCGGGATGATCGCCTTTTGCGCGAACATCGGGCAGGAAGAAGAATTACGCGGCCTCGATGCCAAGGCGAAAAAGACAGGGGCTTCGAAAATATATATTGACGATTTGCAGGAGGAATTTGCGCGGGACTTCATCTTTCCCATGATTCGCGCCGGCGCTGTTTACGAGGGCCAGTATTTTCTGGGCACGAGCATTGCGCGGCCGCTCATCGCCAAACGCATGGTCGAAATTGCCAAAAGCGAAGGCGCGGATGCCATCGCCCACGGGGCAACCGGCAAAGGCAATGACCAGGTGCGGTTTGAATTGACCGCGGCGGCGCTGGCGCCCGATCTGCCAGTCATCGCGCCCTGGCGCGACGCGCGGTATCGTGAAGAATTTCCCGGACGGCGGGAGATGATAGCGTATTGCGAGCGCAAAAAAATTCCCGTCCAGGCCAGCGCCAAAAAGCCGTTCTCGATGGACCGGAATCTTCTGCACATTTCGTACGAAGCCGGCATCCTTGAAGACCCGTGGTTTGACTCCTATGATTTGAAGAACCGCGATTACTTCACCACGCTCTCCGTCCTTCCCGAAGACGCTCCAAACAAGCCGGAATTTGTCACGCTCGATTTCCAGACGGGCGATTGCGTGGCTGTAAATGGACGGAAACTTTCGCCATTGGGCGTGATGAAGGCGCTCAACAAACTCGGCGGCAAACACGGGGTGGGCCGCGTGGACATGGTGGAGAACCGATACGTGGGAATGAAATCGCGGGGTGTTTACGAAACGCCCGGCGGGGCCATTCTCCATTTCGCGCATCGCCAAATCGAATCGCTCACGATGGACCGTGAAGTCATGCATATTCGCGATTCGCTCATTCCTCGTTACGCTGAACTGGTCTATTACGGATACTGGTTCGCGCCCGAGCGGCTCGCGCTGCAGGCGCTCGTCGAGGAATCACAAAAGAACGTCACCGGCGCCGTGCGCGTAAAGCTTTACAAAGGCAACATCATGGTCGCGGGTCGAAAATCACCCGTGAGCCTCTACAACCCGCGCATTGCCACGATGGAAGCCGACCCGACCAAAGCCTATAATCAGGATGATGCCACCGGGTTTATCCGGCTGAACGCATTGCGGCTCAAGGTAGCGGCGAAACCAAGGAAAAAGTAGCGCTATCGTGACGGGCGCGCGCGGTTTCGGCGCTCCGCAAATCCAGTCCGTGACGATTGCGCTGCGCGCGAGGCCTCCATGCAATACCTCGCTCCGCCCCGCCACGTGCGGCCACGGCTGCCGACATGTCGTTCCCAACTAACTAATGTAGTGTATCTAAAATGGCTAGACATATTATTAGCGCTTTTTGCGCTTTTTCCTTTGGGACCAACCCGGTTTGATCTCGTCCAGCTTTTGACGCGCTCTCTCCACTTTCGCCATGATCTTTTCGACAGTTGCCGTCCACACGAACGGTCTTGGGGCTTCGTTCCAAGCTTGAAGGAATTCCTCAATGACCTGTTGTAACTCGGCGACACTAACGAAGGCTCCGCGACGCACCGCCTTCTGCGTCAACTCGGCAAACCACCGTTCTACCTGATTGAGCCAACTGGAACTGGTGGGAATAAAATGCAGCGCAAATCGAGAATGGCGCGCAAGCCAAGACTGCACCTTGGGATGTTTGTGCGTGCCATAATTGTCCAACACCAAATGGAGCTTCAACTTCCCGGGAAACTCCTCATCGAGCCGGCGCAGAAATCT
>JBOHXA010000322.1:0-10356 GCA_050737335.1 Limisphaerales bacterium
CCCCTGGCGTATTACCCCCTCAATGAGCCAAGCGGGAGCTTGATTGTTTATGACATGGCCAGTGGCTTCAATGGGACCAACCAGGGCGGCGCCACCTTCGTGTCCGGCGTGCCGAATCCGCCTTTTGCAGGCTTCAGCGGCAGCGAAATGGGCTTCGAGACAACGTATAGTTCCGTGGGTTCATGGGCTACGGCGCCATTTGGCAAGCTCGGCATCAACAACGTGACTTTCACCGCCTGGATCTATCCCATGGGCAAGCAAACCAATTGGGCCGGAATTGTGGTGTCACGCACCGGCGGCGCTGAAGGCGGATTTGGCTATAACGATGCCGGAATGCTTGACTATACCTGGAACAATGGCTCGACCTGGAGTTTTCATTCCGGTTTGGTGATCCCCAGCAATCAGTGGTCGTTCGTCGCGATGGTCATCCAACCCACGGAGGCGAGTCTCTACCTTTACAACACCAACGGCATGGCCTCAACAAACAATGTCGCCGCCCATACGCCCGACGTTTTCGGCAACCATTGGCACATCGGCAACGACGCCGCCTCGGCTGACCCGACCCGCACCTTCAACGGCATCATTGACGAAGTCGCCATCTACGCCCATTCACTGACGCCTGCTCAAATCCAACAACTCTACTCGGTCGGAGCCACCGGCGTCGCAGGGCCGATTGAAATAACCATCGAACGGTCCGGCCCCAACGTAATCTTGAATTGGCCGACCGGCACACTCCTGGAAGCCACTAATCTGGCCGGGCCATGGACAACGGACGGCGCCACGGCGCCTTATACGGTGGCCCCATCCGGCAGTCAGAAATTCTACCGGGTAAGGATACCGTAAAGCCGGTTCTCGATTATGAATCACATGGGTTGAAACATTTATATTTCAAAAGAGGAGAAACATGCGCGGCGAGAAATTGAATTCCAAAGGATTCACGCTGATCGAACTGCTGGTGGTCATCGCCATCATCGCCATTCTTGCCGCCATTTTGTTGCCGGTGCTGCGAAGCGCGGAGGAAAAAGGCAGGCGCACAGATTGTTTGAATAACTTGCACGAACTGGGTCTGGCGCTTAACGCCTATACCGTGGACAATCAGGATTACTTGCCGTGGCCGGATTGGAGCAACGGCAATTCCCCGCCGTTTCCAACGGGTTGGCTTTACAAAGGAAACATTGATTCGATACCGCTCGTCGGTGAAGATGGAAATCCGAACCCAAACACCGTTAGAAATTGGAGCGTCAATGAGTTAAATCGTGTGATGCAGGGAACGTTCTGGGCATACGCGCCCAACGCGAGGACATTCATTTGTCCCGATGATGCAACGCCCTCTATAACCGGAAAATGGGAATTGCGGGCCGAAACATTGTCCACCTATGTCATGAACGGGTCGGCCTGCTTTTTTCCCGCCCCGGCCGATCAGTATCAATATGAGTCTGCAAAAACCACCCAGGTATGGAATCCGTTATGTTGGATTTTATGGGAGCCCGACCAAAATCTTGACGCGGGCTGCTACAACGATGGCTCGAACTATCCCGGCGTTGAACCGGCCAACAGCCAGGCCGAAGGTCTCGGCAACCTCCATGTTAAAGGAGGGAATTTATTGGCCATCGCCGGAAACGCCCAATACATGACGCCGCTGGCATATACCAATGAAGTAAAGATCCCCAGCCGAAACCTTCTTTTTTGGAACCCAAAGACGCCCGACGGACGATGACTTGATGTAAGACACAAACCCATGAAGAAGAAGACCAATCATTTCAGAGGCATAAGCGCGTTCTTCACTGCGCCTGGTTCATGAAGAAAATTGGATTTTTCCTGTTTTTCTTACTTCTGCCTTGCGCAACCAAAGCGCAAACTCTGAATGATTTGGGGCCTCTCCATCCCACTCCCGGCTCGAGCGATATTTCACAATTCAGCACCAATGGCAACCAGACCTTCCCCGACGGCCTGAATTATTACACTGACAATCAAAGTGTTCATGGCGCCGGCGAACCGGGCCAGACATTTACAACCGGAACCAATGCCGCGGGATATATCCTCTCATCTCTGGCCTTGCGAACCGCCGGTTTGAACTCAGACAGCGGTATTGATACGCCTCAACCTTACGATCTCCACATTTATTCCCTCTCCGGCGACAGTGTGACGCCCTTACAAACAAACCTCTCGGCAAATATTACGTTCAATGATGGCGATTGGCTGCAATGGTCAGGGCTTTCATTGCCGCTCCTGGCGAATACGACCTACGGCTGGTCCTTTGGAAGGGTAAATTCATCGGCTGGTTGGGAGGGGCTCGCCGTGGCCGGCAATAATCCGTACGCCGGAGGCGAGATCGGGCTGTTTCCCACAGGCGGCGGGGCGGTCACGTTCGGCGGCAGCCACAGCTTCGACGCGGTGTTCGACATTGGACTCTCGCCCGCGGAAATTCCCAGCATAAATCAAATTGTTGTTTCGCCCACAAATGCGGTCTTCGCCGGAACACCGGTCATATTCACGGCCAACGTCTCAGGGGCCTCGCCGCTTTCGGTCCAATGGCAATTTAACAATGGCGGTGGATACGCGAACATCCCCGGCGCCAATACCAATGTCCTTGCGTTTACCGCGGCCATTACCAACACAGGCGCATATCAATTGATTTTAACCAACGCTTACGGCGCCGTAACCAGCGCGCCGGTCGCGCTTTCGGTGACGCTTGACACGAACCCACCCGTGATTTTGAGCGGCTATAATCTCGGCGCAAGCAACGTCGAAGTTGATTTTTCCAAATCGCTTGATCCTGCCGCCGCAACAAACCTTGCCAATTACGCGTTTACCGACGGCCTCGGCATTTTTGGAGCCTCTCTTGCAGCCGACGACATGTCGGTGGTCCTTTCAGTCGCTCCATTGACGTATGGCAGCAATTATACGCTCGTCGTCAACGGCATCCTCGACCAGGCCCTCCCGCCAAATATCATCGCCGCCAATACCCGGGTTTCTTTCGCTACCTCTCCGCGCCGTCGCATTTTGCTCGATACCGGCTGGCGTTTCCAATTGGGCGATCCATCCGACGTTACTACCAATGTAACGGTTTACCAGGAAATCCCCGACCTCACAAAACTGGAAGACAGCGGAACGGACAATGAATACACCGGCCCAAATTCCGAAACGAATTTGATGACGCTCCGTCCCGACCCGGTTGCGACCCATGCTGGTGAAAATGTTTCTTTCGTCGAAACCAATTACAATGACAGCAGTTGGCGCCAGCTCAATCTGCCGCACGATTGGGCTGTGGAACTTCCATTCGATTCGAGCGCCGACGAAGGCCATGGCTTTAAACCCGTTGGCAATCCCGGTTTCGGCGCAAACAACATTGGCTGGTATCGCCACACCTTTACCGTGCCCGCGCATTACGCCGGACAATCATTTTGGCTCGAGTTCGATGGCATCTATCGCAATGCGCTGATCTGGTTGAATGGCCGGTGCATTGGGCGTGATGTCAGCGGTTACGCGCCAATCGCCTTTGATGTCACGAGCAATGTTATCGCGGGCGCCACCAATGTGCTGGTCGTGCGCGTGGATGCCAGCCGTTTTGAAGGATGGTTTTACGAAGGCGCGGGCATTTACCGGCATGTTTGGCTGACCCAGGAAAATCCGCTTCATATTGCGCAATGGGGACCGGATGTGGCCACAACATCGCTGGTCGGTTCCAATGCCATCATTACGATCCAAACCAGCATCACGAACCAAAGCGCTACCGCAACGGCGCAAGCCAGCCTGACTTCAACGATTCTGGATGCGCAAAGCAATGCGGTCAGAAGCGCCACCTCCGATTTCACTCTCGCGGCCGGACAGTTCCTGACCGTAACGCAGGTGGTCACGCTGGACAACGCCAATTTGTGGTCATTACAAACGCCATATCTCTACAATCTTGCCTCCGTCATTAGCAACCAGGACGCCATCGCCGATATCTATAACACGACATTCGGGGTGCGAATGGTCCAGTTCAGCCCGACCGGCGGCGTTTTTATCAACGGCCAACACGTTGAAATTCAAGGGATGTGCAACCACCAGGACCACGCGGGCGTCGGCACTGCCCTGCCCGATCGCCTGAATTATTTCCGAATCGAACGGCTCAAGGAAATGGGCTGTAATGCCATCCGCACCTCGCACAACGCGCCTACGCCGGCGTTGCTGGATGCCTGCGACCGCCTGGGTATGTTGGTCCTAGAAGAGACGCGCCGATGCGGCGACGATCCGGAATCGCTCGGACAGCTTCAGCGCATGGTAATGCGCGATCGGAACCATCCCTGCATTTTCTGTTGGTCGCTGGCCAATGAAGAATGGTGGGTCCAGGGTGATACCAACGGAAACACCGTGATGACCGCAGAACAAACCCTCGTCCATTCATTGGATTCCACCAGGCAATGCACTGCCGCCATTAACGGTTCCTATGGCACGGTCGGATTCATCGCCATCAATGATGTCAAAGGATTCAACTATAACATGTCGAGTCTGGATGCATACCATGCAAGCGATCCCGGCTCGAACATCCTAGGCACGGAAACAAGCAGTCTCGTCAGTGACCGCGGCATTTATACGAATGATACAGTAAATGGATACGTCTGGGGTTATGATGTCGAGAATGCCAATGTCGGTTGGGGGTCGCCGGCTGAAGTTTGGTGGCCCTATTATGATTCGCGCCCCTGGGCCTCAGGCGGGTTCTCATGGACCGGATTTGATTATCGCGGCGAACCCACCCCCTACGGCTGGCCGTGCATCAGTTCACATTTCGGCTCCATGGACGCGTGCGGATTCCCGAAGGACAATTTTTATTATTACCAGGCCAATTGGACACTCAAGCCGGTGCTGCATCTGTTCCCGCATTGGAATTGGTCCACGCCCGGCCAGCCAATCAATATCTGGGCGTTCGGCAATTGCCAGGCCGTCGAATTATTCGTCAACGGCGCCAGTCAGGGCCGGCAGAACCTGAATATCCAGGGCCACGTCGAGTGGGACAATGTGCCCTACGCGCCAGGAATGATTCGGGCTGTCGGCTATAACAACGGCGAAGCTGCCATAACCAATACGATTGTCACCACGGGCGCGCCCGCCGCCGTCGCCCTCGTTCCGGACCGGAACACGATTTTGGCCGATGGCCGCGATGTCTCGGTTGTGACGGTGGAAATCCTCGACGCTCAAGGGAACGTTGTGCCCACGGCATCCAATCTCGTCACGTTCACAGTCGGCAACGGTTCGATCATCGGCGTGGGTAATGGCGATCCCAGCTCTCATGAAGCCGATAAAGCCAGCCGGCGCAGCGTCTTCAACGGATTGGCCGAGGTCATTGTTCAATCCACGACCCAGCCCGGCGCTCTCGTTCTCACCGCCGCTTCCAGCGGATTGCTCTCAGCCAGCACAAATATCATCACGGCGATGACGCTCCCGCCGCCAGCGGCTCCGACGGGCGTCGCGGCGGTTGGCGGCAATGGTCAGGTGGCCGTCAGTTGGGACATCGTTCCCGGCGCGAGCACGTACAACCTCTGGCGCTCGACAACTGAAGGAGGGCCGTACACGTTGATTGCCGCAAACATCGGCGGCGTGAATTTAGGCGTGACGGATAACGACGTTACGAATCTGACAACATATTATTATGTTGTCACCGCAAATGGCGCCAATGGCAACGGCACAAGCGGCGACTCGACCGAAGTCAGCGCCACGCCGGCGCCCGTCGTCACTGATTTGACCGCCGCAGTGACCAATGGCGAAATTGTCCTGAATTGGACCGGCCCGCCCGGCGCGCAATACAATGTAAAACGCGGAACCGCAACCGGCGGCCCGTACGAAACAATCGCCTCGGCGATTTCTCCTGCCAATTATACCGACCCGAACGTGGTTTCGTGTGACAGCTATTATTATGTCGTCACCATCACGAACAGCGGCTTTGAAAGCCGGCCCTCAAATGAGGCGGAGGCTGAAGGGCCGGGCGCATTGCCGCCGGGATTCACAAATGCGGATATTGGCCCGGTCGGTATTCCCGGAAGCGCCAGCTATTGCAATGGACAATTCGCCATCACTGGTTCCGGCAGCGATATTTGGGGCACGACCGACGCCTTCCAATTCGTTTATACTTATCTGCCCGTCAGCACCAATTGCGACATTCGCGCCCAGGTCCTGGACGTGGAAAATACATCAGCGAATGCCAAAGCGGCCCTGATGATCAGGGAAACCCTCACCCAAGATTCGTCTCATGCGATGGCCGACGTCGAGCCCGGCGCCGGAATCGAATTTATCTGGCGCGATGGCGCCGACAACAGCGCCGCCTCCAGTGTCGTCAGCGGCGCGCCTCCCTGTTGGATACGCCTGACCCGCACTAATAACACCTTTGCCGCCTACCTGTCGCCCGATGGCAATAGCTGGACAGAGATTGGTTCGCCAACGAATATCAATATGGCCATTGGCGCCTATGTCGGCCTGGCCGCGTGCGCGCACAACAACGCCGCGCTCTGCACGAGTCTGATCGGCAACCTGAGCGCCAGTTTCATTCCCGCAAATACGCCGCCAATATTAAACACCGCGACCAACTGGACGGTCAACGTCGGGCAAACCGCAGGTTTCACCGCAATTGCCACGGACACGAATTACCCGCCGCGGACGCTGATCTTCAATCTGCAACAGGCGCCCGCCGGCGCCACTCTGACTCAAATCAATAATACCAACGCGATCTTCAATTGGCGTCCCGAGGCTTCGAACGCAAACAGCGAGAATTTGATCACGTTAAGCGTGACCGATAACGGAGTGCCTGAATTGAGCGCTACGCGGAACTTTGAGGTCGTTGTAAATCCGCTAACGCCGCCGAATCTGTCAATGGCCCCGCTCACGGGAGGTCGGCTCACGCTCAAGGTCACCGGAGAGTCCGGGCCGGACTACGCCGCGGAGGTGTCCACGAATCTGTTTGGCTGGACCACGCTACTGATCACAAATTCACCCGCGATGCCGTGGTCTTTGACGATCACCAACCAGACAATGTCGTTACCCCAATTCTATCGAATCAAAGTTGGGCCGCCGTTGCCGTAGGAACGTTGGAGGTTTTTCACGGCAACGCCGTCTCCTGACGCGCTGGCTCAATTGCGTATTTTTTGGGCCTGCCGGTACTTCAGGCTACAAAATATGGGAAAAATGTCCCTATGAAGATTTTTGTCTCACGCTTTCCCCGGGACAAATCCCGCCGCATGGAAATGTTGCGCTCATCCACGCTTTATCGGATATTGATCCAAGCCCAAAAAATGCGCGCCGTCGCTTCAGCCCTGACTATTGGATTTTGCATCGCCGCCGCGGCCCCTGCGGTTCGGGCGGCTGACGTGGAGTTGCCATCACAGTTCCAATCCCACGGCAGCGTCCTGACGAACGCTGAAGAGGTGCGGGAATTGCCTCCTTCGCAGAGCCAGAGGGCCATCCCTGTGTCCTTGAGGGGAGTCATGATTGACGCCGCGGACCCGGCGCCACTGGCCATCATCCTGGCCGACCGTACCGCGGGGATTTATGTGCGGGCAAGAGAGGACAATACGAAACTGTTCAGCTCATTCCATAGAGGCGATTATTTGGAAATTGAGGGAGTGACCGATCCGGGACAATTTGCGCCCATTGTCATTGCCGGGGCGGCCAGAAAAATCGGCACGGCAAGGATTCCCGCGGCGAAGCCGGTGACGTATCAGCAATTGATCACCGGCGCTTTGGATGGTCAATGGGTGCAGCTTAAAGGAGTCATCCGGCAAAGTTATGAGCGCGATCCAAATACGGGCGTTCAAAGGATTATCGTCGCGGCGGATGGCGGATTGGTCTCAGTGAGATTCTATCCATCTCAGGGACAAATCATTCAGGCCGACGCCGAGGTCCGCGTGCGGGCCGTTTGCCTTTACCAATTTAATCAACGACGCCAGGCCTTGACGCCTGTCCTGCAAATTCCAAGAGGGGATTCACTCATTATCATAAAGCCCGCGCCGGTAAAACCGTACGACATACCGGTGCGCCTGGCATCGAGTCTGTTGATGTTTTCGCCGAACAACCTGTTTGGCTATGCCCACCGTGTCCATCTTCGCGGTGTCGTCACTTGCTGCCAGCAGGGGGAATTCGTCTGGATTCGGGATGATTCCATGGGCCTTTGCATTCAGACGGCTCAAGAACAGCCGCTGGTCCCAGGGGATGAAATTGACGTGCTCGGCTTCCCGACCCCGGGTTCATTTCCGCCCATCCTTGGAGATTCCATTTTCCGAAAGATTGGGAGCACCCGGCCGCTGCCGCCGCTGATGCTTAAAAGTTTTAACGATGCCTTCGACCATGAAGACGACCTTGTGTCCGTGGATGGAAAACTGACGCAGATTCAACCGGCGCTGAACGGGCTCACTCTGGTCCTGAACAAGGACGGCCAATCATTCAGCGCACTTTTAAAAACAGCGGCCGGACAACCGGCGATTCCGAACTGGCAGGTCGGCAGCCAAGTCCGGATCGTTGGCATTTGTTCCCTCAATTACGATGAAACCAGGGCCTTGCCGGGCCCCTGGCAGCCGAAATCGTTCCAGATTGTTTTGCGCTCGCCGGCGGATTTGACGGTCATTCAGCCTCCGCCCTGGTGGACGCTCAAACATTTTACCATGTTGTTGGGCATCGTCACCGCTGCCCTGATTTCTCTCATCGCGCTCATCATCGCGTTTTCCCGGAGGCGCCTGCGCGAACAGAAACGTCATCGTGAAATGGCGGAAGCTCAGTTTGCCGCCGTCCTTTCGGAGCGCAACCGCATGGCCCGCGAAATTCACGACACGCTCGCCCAGGGATTGGCCGCCACGTCCGTTCAATTGCGCCTGGCCAAAAAATATCTGAACGGCGATTCTCAAACCGTCACTGGCTACCTTGACGCCGCGCAGCAACTGGTGCGTGACAGCCTCCAGGAATCCCGGAGTTCCATTTGGAACATGCGGGCGCAGGTGCTGGAAAATGAAAACCTTTCTGGCGCGCTAAAGGGGGTTCTAAAACACCTGGCCGGCGGCCCGGATGTTTCCACTCATTTTGACGTCGTCGGGCGGTCGCGGCGCCTGGCGCCCGTCCTCGAGAACAATATTTTGCGCATCGGCCAGGAGGCCATCTCAAATGCCGCCAAGCATTCAGGCGCAAAACGAATCGAGGTGACGTTGGAATACCAGGAACACCAATTTCGCCTGCGGGTCAAGGACGACGGCCGCGGCTTTGACCCGGAAAAGCCGCCCGCAAGCGAAGGCGGCTTTGGATTGATTGGCATGCGTGAGCGGGCCGTGGAACTGCGCGGGCGACTTGAGGTTCGCAGCCATCTTAACGAGGGCGCGGAAATCATCCTGAGCGCGCCATTGTCAAAGGAATGAAAGGGCCTGGCCAGTGAAACGAGCTTCCAGCCTGTTCGCTTTTCCTTGCGGAGGGAACGCTCCCCGGGTATACCCCGCTTCAGCCCGCTCCGACAAATTGCGCCAGTGGGCGTTGATCGCGGGTAAATCGCGGTCGGCAAGTGGCGCCGCCACTTTTACCCGGACGGGTAAGTGACTGACAGTTAATGTATCGGTTAGAATATGAGAAGGATCTTGAAAAAGTTTAATGCCATTCGAATCATGCTTGTGGACGACCATCCGGCGTTTCGCAAGGGCATGGCGGCGCTTCTGGACAGCGAGCCGGATTTCCGGGTCGTTGCCGAAGCCGGCGACGGCGTCAAAGCGCTGGAACTGTATCGGCAAACCCTGCCCGACGTCGTGTTGATGGACCTGCGCCTGCCCGGCATGGGCGGCGTTGAAGCGATCATGGCCATTCGCAAGGAATTTTCGGACGCCCGGGTGATTGTGCTCACGACTTTTGACATGGACGAAGATATTTTTCGCGCCATTCAGTCGGGGGCGAAATCCTACTTGCTCAAAGACACGCCAGAAGACGAACTGGCTGGAACCATTCGCGCCGTTCACACTGGTCGGGAAATCCTGCCCGGCAAGGTCGCCGAGCGGCTGGCCGCCCGCCGGCTTCGTCCGGGCCTGTCTCAACGCGAGGCCGAAGTGCTGTCCCTGCTCACCAAAGGCCGCAGCAATAAGGAAATATCTTCGTCGCTGTTCATTACCGAAGATACCGTCAAAGCGCATCTAAAGACCCTGTTCGCCAAGCTCGACGTCAAAGATCGGACCGAAGCCGCCATCAACGCCATCCGCCAGGGCATCGTGCATTTGGAATAGAACGAATGGAATAGAACGAATGGACGGTCCAGGCCTTCTTTCTATGGACCGGCCGTCGAGGTCTGAGTAAAAACCATGCATCCGTTCCGCTTGAACTTTTCAACGGCCCTGTTCATATTATCCCTCCTGTTTATAGGGCGCC